>JACKAC010000001.1:0-300000 GCA_020635255.1 Ignavibacteriales bacterium | reverse complement strand
AGGCATAATGAAGCAGATATTATAATTCATAATAAAGCATATGCAGAAAACATGATTGATTATTTCGAACGGGTACGGAAAGATTCTTATACAATAAACGAATTTGAAGCAATAAAAACCAAAGGGATAAATGAAGTTAATTAACACAAAAGTAATTCCAATCCTTTTAGTTGTTGTGTTATCGGGATTGGGGGTAAGAAATGGGAATGGGAATGTACTATTCAGGGGACAGCCTCAGTGGGTTCTTCTTGATGGAAACAATATTAGAGCTCACATCTGGGATACCGGTGTAATCGACCAGGATCCAACTACAAACAATACTCCCGGATTTGAATGGCCGAAAGGGAGCGGAAAGTTTGCGATCTTCACAGCGGGGTTGACCGTCACCACATATATAAACGGCGAACTCAGAATGGCTGCAAACTCATACACGGGCGAGCTAGGTCCGGGCTTTATTAACGGCGGGGTTCCTACCACAAGCCCTGATTTCAAAATTTATAGAATTAACGAATGGGATAACTGCCAGAGCAATCCTGACTACGCAAACTGGGGCTTAATGGTACCTTATGGAGCTCCGTATTATGATATAAATCATAATGGAGCGTATGATGACTGCATAGACAAACCCGGTATTAGATTTGCAAGACAAACAATATTTGTAGCAATGACCGACGGATTCCCTGCAAATCATACTTCATCGGAAGGATTTGGGGGAGGAACTGCGCCAATTAATGCCGATTTTCGTATGACGGCATGGTGTTATAATAATTTTTCCGGTTTAGAGGACGGTCAATTCGTTAAGTGGGAGATCATTAATCAGAATAATATAAAATGGGACAGCGCATTTTTTGCTATTGTATCCGACGTTGACCTTGGTGATGCTACCGATGACTACATAGGCTGTGACACAAATAAAAACTTAGCATACTGCTATAACTCAGACAATCAGGACGGCACCGGTTCCGGAGCCACCTACGGTGCAAATCCTCCGGCAGTTGGTATTCAATACCTGAGAACACCCTTGTTGAATTCTTTTCAGCTCGGTATGACTTCCTTTTCATATTTCACAAATCCGGGTTCCGGGCAATCGGTATGCGAACAGGATCCTCAACAACCCCTGGAAGCATACAATTATCTTAATGGATTAAAAAGAGACGGCACACCATGGCTTAATCCTGAAACAACACCTGCTTTTAAAACCAAGTTTTGTTACCCCGGATTGCCGGGAGGACCGGGATGGAATGAATCAATGGGAAGAATTGATAACTGTGGAGGTGATACAACAGGAACATTAGTATCTAGCCCCGGCGGAGACAGAAGGATCATTATGTCATCAGGTTCCTCACAGCTAACGATTAACCCCGGGGACACACAAACCGTTATAATAGCACAGCACATTTCCCGCGGGACAAGTAATTTAAACTCAGTAACAAAGCTGCTGTCCTCTTCTCAGTCTTATAAATATTTATTTGATAACGATTTTGATTTTACAGTCTCCGGCACGATCAGGTATTCAGACAATAATACACCTGTTACAGGCGGTTACGTAAAAGCCTTAAGAGTGGATGGTAATACGGGACAGGTGTTAACACTCGATTCGGCGTCTATAAATACAAACGGTACTTACACACTGACTAAAGTTCCTTACATGGAACTCGATATTATGGCTTATCCCAGCAGTGAGATAGAAGACTTTGTACCTACATATTATCCCAGCACTACCAGGTGGCAGGAAGCAATAAGTCTCACACCGGATAGCAACATGACCGGAGTAGATGTGAATGTGATCAGGACTGCACCTCCGTCTCTTTCCCCTGTCAAAGCATTCATTAAAGGAAAAGTTTCGGGAGACTCAACATTAAATATACTCGGTGATGCGATTGCTTATCTTAAAATGGGCAGCGATTATTACTCATATAACATTTCAAATGATTCCGGCAAATACATAATACAGCCACCTGCTCTGGGAACATACCAGGTTTTTGTGGACAGGTTAGGGTTTTCATCGGATTCGATACTGGTTAATATACAAAGCCTTGATTCGGTCTATGAAGTAAACTTTAATCTTCATCAACAGTATGTTGGTATTATTAATAATCCTGGCAATCTGCCGGACGGCTATTCCCTTTTCCAGAACTATCCTAATCCTTTTAATCCGTCGACAAAAATAAAATTCCAGATACCGGAAGGCGGATTGGTTAGGCTTGTTATCTATGATATAACTGGAAGGGAAATAAGAATATTAGTGAATGGAACTCTAAGCAGAGGTGAATATGCCTTTGACTTTATTGCCGATAATCTACCAAGCGGCGTTTACTTTTATTCTTTAACTACCAAAAACTATCATGAGACAAAGAAAATGGTTTTATTAAAATAAATCCTTTTTAAAACTTAAAAACTAGAACGGAGGTGGGAAATGAGAAACCCAACAAAATGCACTTCCAGCGTATTAATACTTTTTTCTGTAGTTTTACTTTTGATCACTAGCTCAGTTTACTCAAACGTAAAACCCGGTTTTAAGGTCTACCCTACGGATGGAATATCCTTACAGGTACCTTTTACACCAAATAGCATAAATACATTTATATTCAATACCGGGGTATTTGACCAGGATCTAAGGACAAATAACACTCCCGGCTTCCAGTGGCCGGCAGGAAGCGGTAAGTTTGCTATCTTCACAGCAGGCTTAACGATTGCAGGATATGTAGACGGGCAACTAAGGATGGCTGCCGCTTCATACACCGGAGAGTATCTACCCGGTAAAGTCCTCTATAATGGCAGTAATCCCGAGGGATATACAGACAGTACTTTTAAGCTATATCGAGTATCCGAAGGTGATAACTGCTCCAATAATCCTGATTGGGCAAACTGGGGACTAATGGTGCCTTACGGAGCACCTTACACTGATGTAAATAGTAATAGTCAATATGATCCTTGTATTGATATTCCCGGTGTGAAAGATTCAAAACAAACAGTATTTGTGTATCTAACGGACGCATTTCCTGCACAGCATACAGGTTCGGAGGGCTTTGGAGGAGGAACCGATCCCTTATTCGCAGAAATGTCTTTCACAATATGGGGATACCAGGGCTATGCAGTAAGTGACATGCACTTCATGAAATTTAATGTAATCAATAAGAATACCATGCCATGGGACAGTGTGTATGTTGGTTTGATTTCAGATCCGGACGTAGGTGACCCTACGGATGACTATATAGGATGTGATACATCAAAGAATCTGGCTTATACATATAATTCGGATAATATGGATGGAACCGGGAGTGGAACGAGCTATGGGGCAAATCCTCCTGCCGCAGGGTTCCAATTTCTTAAATCACCTGTAATAGGTCTTACAGAACTAAAGCTAACATCATTAAATTATTTTACAAATACAGGATCCGGACAAGCAGTGTGCGAACAGGATCCACAGCAGCCTATTGAAGCCTATAATTATCTTAAGGGATTTAAAAAGGACGGCACACCATGGCTCAATGCGGAATTTACTCCCCCAACAATAACAAAATTTTGTTATCCGGGAGACCCGGAAACAAATACCGGCTGGACTGAATACACAGGCAAAGTAAGCAATTGCGGAGGAGATACAACCGGTTCTATCGTATCCAGTCCCGCGGGAGACAGAAGGCTTGTAATGAGCACCGGGTCAAATATGTTATCAATGTCGCAAAATGATACAATGGAAATAGTTATGGCTCAACTAATCGCCAGAGGCACTGACAATAAAAACTCTGTGACATTATTGAAAAACCTTGCACTGATATCGGATGGATTATATCACTCCGGATTTGTCAATGTAGGAGTAACGCCGATATCGACTATTATACCAAAGAATTATTCCTTATCGCAGAACTATCCTAACCCTTTCAATCCGTCTACAAAGATAGAATTCGAGATTCCGAAAACGGATCTTGTAAAAGTAGCAGTATATGACATCACGGGGAAGGAGATCGCCACCCTTGTTAACAGTAATCTAAATGCTGGTTCGTACAGGGTGGATTTTGACGGATCAGGCCTTGCAAGTGGAATTTATTTTTATTCTCTTGAAACATCCGGATTCAGAGAAACCAGGAAAATGATTCTCCTCAAATAATAGGATAAATATGCCTGTCTCACCACTAGCATGACAGGTATTTTAAAGGCATCAGTCTCTCCGGCTGATGCCTTTTTTATTAACCTTTTCTAATTTAGGATAATATTATATTTTTGAATAAACAGCCTGATCTCGCTAGTATGAATCTTTTCAACAAAGCAGTAGTTTCCATAATCCCGATATTCCCGAAAAAATTAGTAAAGGTTTTTGCCAATAAATATATTGCCGGCGATAAGCTCGAGGATGCCGTTAAAACCGTGCTCGACCTGCAAAAGCAGGGATATGTATCCACAGTCGATGTTTTAGGCGAGAGTGTTACGGAAAAACAGACTGCCATACACTGTAAAGATGAGAATCTCCAGGTAATAGACGCAATCGTCGAGAATAAGCTCCCCGCTTACCTGTCCGTTAAACTCACAATGCTTGGTCTTGACATAGATTATGATTTCTGCTACAGTCTCTTCGAAGAGACGCTTGCGTATGCTCATGAGAAAGGGGTCTTCGTCAGGATAGACATGGAAGACTCGTCGGTAACAGAAAAAACTATAACGATCTTTGAGAAAGCTAAAGCTAAGTATGACAATGTCGGCATAGTGATACAGGCATACCTCCGAAGAAGTGAGGATGATGTGAAGCGATTAATAAAGATCGGGGCAAGCTTTAGGATATGCAAAGGAATTTATGTCGAACCGGAGGAGATAGCTTTCAAAGATAAAGATGAAATAAGAAATAATTACGAAAAATTGATAAGGCTGGCGCTGGAAAACGGCTCCTATGTCGGGATTGCAACTCACGATGACCACCTTGTTCACAAATGCGAGAAGATAATAACGGAGCTGGGGCTTGGTAAGGACAAATATGAATTCCAGATGCTCCTCGGTGTAAGGGAACAATTAAGAGATCAGATACTTGCCTCGGGACATAAAGTAAGGATCTATGTACCATTTGGAAAAAGATGGTACGAATACTCCATAAGAAGATTCAAAGAAAACCCGCACGTCGCCGGGCAGGTAATGAAAAGCATATTTACTGGCGGAAAGTAATTAAGCGCTTTCCTTCACTTCAAACCATATACGGGTTGTATTAGGATACAATTCCATCATAAACTCCTTCATGGCAATCGCATACTGTCTTATCTCCCATTGAGCAGTGTCTTCATCACGAAGTTCGATGAAATTCATGATCGCCTGGAATGACGCCGTCCAGTAAACTTCAGTATATTGATTCAAAGGAAGAAGCATCCTCGCCTGCTCCTTTGCGACACCCAGCTCGAGAAGTTTATCATAAGCCTTCATAATGTAATCCATACAATCATCGAATACCTCGTTCGCTCCAGTCTGGTCATCTATACTTCCTTCGGACGCCTGCTTATTATCTTCCGACTGCCTGCGCCAGACTTCCGGTTTATAAAAATCCGTTACCGGGACATATCTTCCGCTGATCTCATTCCATGCGTGGTCTTTTGCCGCCGAGCCGGACGTAGTCTCTATGCCGACAACATGCTTATACCACTGTCTCATTACAAATTCCGGGGCTTTTAGATGAAACTGCACCACCATATGGCGAAATGGCGACCAGTGCTTATTCCTGGCAAGGAATTTTACCAGTTTAGCATCCTTATCGTCGAATTCTTCCTTTCTTTTACCAAATGATACGCGGGCTGAGTTTACTACCGTGAGGTCGGAACCGAGGTGATCTATTACTTCCAGGAACCCCTTATCGAGGACCTGCTTATGAAGTTTTTCTCCCATTTAAATTAATGTTTTTGTAGGTTTTATTAGGCATGATTCAATTGAATCAATATACAAAAAATTAAATAAACTTATAACTTTAAAATAGGTGTTGAGAATTAAATTGGAGTTTTTTATTAACTCATAAGTCTATATATTTGTAGTTCCTTTATAATAATTTTAAAGCTATTGTCATGGCAAAAGAAGGCGCAAGAGTAAACATAAGATTAGTAAGTGTGGAAGGTCCTAATAAAGGAAAATCCGTTTACGTTACTAAAAAGAATAGAAATAATACTAAAGAGAGATTAGAACTTAAGAAATATTGTAAGTTCACAAAAGCTCACGTGCTTCACAGAGAAGCGAAGTAAGTATTATTTACTATCCCCCCATACAATAAATCACTCTGTTGTGAAATTAGCCACATTATTATATGTGACGAATCCAAAAGGTGAATACCTTTTGATGGAGAGAGCGAAAGATCCCAATAAGGATCTTATCTCGCCTCCCGGCGGTAAACTCCTTACAGATAGAGCTGAATCCCCTGCTGAATGCGCGGTACGTGAATTTGAGGAAGAGTGCGGTATCAAGACACAAACCAAAGATTGGGAACTAATAGGAACGGTCACAGAGAATAACTATCCGAATATCGGACATATATTAATATTCTTATTTAAACTAAAAACCCCGGTTAATGAACTTCCGCTGGATTCCCGTGAAGGCAGGTTCGTATTTGTAGATCCGGCAGATCTGGACAAAATGAATATCCCCGAAACAGATAAACTTTTTATATGGAAAAATGTGTTATATACTGAGAACGGCTATTTTTCCTTAAAAATTGACTGTAATACCAATCCCTATACTTGCACTATCGAAACAACATGACAATTTTAAACTAATTTACGTTTATGGACACAAATCAACCGGTTCAGGAAATTCTACCCGACATGCAAAACCAGGAAGACCAGCGTAAGATACCTATTGATAGGGTCGGGGTAACGAATTTGAAATACCCTATTGCGGTCAAGGATAGAGATAAAGACATGCAGCATACGATCGCGACCATTTCAATGACGGTAGATCTGCCTATGGAATTCAAAGGCACACATATGAGCAGGTTCGTCGAAATACTCGAATGCTCGACAAAAGAATTCCACGTAAACGCAATATTCCCTACTCTCGAGAGAATGCAGGAGAGATTAAATTCCAATATTTCTCACCTCGAGATAAAATTCCCCTACTTCAAAGAAAAGAAAGCGCCTGTTACCGGCAAGTCGTCTCTGATGAGCTATAATGTCACATTCAACGCGGTGAAAACAAAGGACAAAGAAGATTTTATTTTATCGGTCGACGTTCCTGTAACAACGCTATGTCCGTGCTCTAAGGAAATTGCCCAATACGGAGCGCATAATCAGCGCGGTGAAGTGCGTGTTTCGGTGAGATCGAATGATACTGTCTGGATAGAGGATCTGATAGAAGTCATAGAAAGATCAGCCAGCAGTGAATTGTATTCGCTATTAAAGCGTGAGGATGAGAAATACGTCACTGAAAGAGCATATGAAAATCCGGTATTTGTCGAAGATCTGGTCAGAAATGTGGTCCAGGAATTTAAGAAAAACGGCAAAATCGACTGGTTTAGGGTAGAAGCGGAAAATTTCGAGAGTATTCACAACCATAATGCCTATGCGATGATAGAATCGCATAATAATAAGTGATAGACTAAACTTTTTAGGACAAAAATTTGTCTTACATAAAGGAACAAATTATTATTAAAACACTATAAATACTATATGTATTTTGTCTTTGCAAAATTTTCTAATTTAATTATATTACATTAACTTAAGTAAAAATGAGGATAACAATGTTTAGCAAAAAGACCTTACTTTCATTACTTGTTTTGGCTTTCTCCATATCACTATTTTCCACAGTTGATGCTTACAGTCAGAAAAAGCCTAATCTATCTGTATGGACAAATAAGAAATCATACAATCCCGGAGAAAGCGGTGTATTATACATTAAATTTAAAACCGGGTCAGGTGTAAAGATCCCTAAAACTCCAAACATTACCGTAAACATAAGCGGTGGAGTCGAAGGTGCCGGTATGCAGGATTATTCCGGAAACGGATCGGGCGAATATCTCGGGAACAATACTGTAAAGTATAATTTTACGGTACCAAGTAACGCCAGCGGAAAAGTTACAATATCCGGTTCGGTCAAATTCGGTTACTGCAGTTCTGTGGATGGTGTTTGTAAGATAGGAAAGAGCACTTTTTCGAGGAACATATCCATAAAATAGGATATTTATCCATTTAAATGAAACATGCTTATTATTTTATTTCCGATGCGCATTTAGGACTTGGCGATAAAACAGAAGAAAAGTTTAAAGAAAGCATTCTCGTTTCATTTCTAGATGATATAAAAGAGGATGCAAAAGAGCTTTACATAGTTGGTGACCTATTCGATTTTTGGATAGAATATAAGTACGTAGTACCAAAAGGGTTTTACAGATTTTTTGCTAAGTTATCCGAGCTTATGGATAACGGGCTCAAGGTTTATTACCTCGCCGGAAACCATGACTTCTGGCGAGGTAATTATTTTAAGGATGAGTTTGGGATAGATATCCTGGATGAACCCTTTGAGAGAGTTATAGAGGGGAAGAGGTTTTTCATTCATCACGGGGATGGACTGGCATATAACGACACGGGTTACAAAATAGCCCGCGCCATTCTTAGAAATAAAGTTTGCCAATTTCTATACTCGCTTCTGCACCCCACTATCGGGATAGGACTTGCTAAAGGGACATCGTCCAAATCCCGTGTTCATACCAGCAAAAAAGATTATTCTCAGAAAGACGGACTCCGTGACTTTGCGAAAGAAAAGATCCGCGAAGGATACAATTACGTATTGATGGGACACAGGCATAATCCCGAGATGCTTAGTGAAGGCAGCGGGTGGTACATTAATCTTGGAGACTGGATGGATAATTTCACCTTTGGGGTTTTTGCGGACGGCAGTTTCAGCCTTAAAAGATATTACGACATTGAGAAGCACGAAACAACAAACGAAGTAATTAAATCAGATTGGCAAAAAGAAAGCGAAATAAAAGAGAAGAGCTCGACAGATATTTATCAGACAGAGACTACAGAAAAAAGAAAGTAAAGAAGGTCACGGCAGAAAGATACTCTATAAGGGTAGTCTTATTTTCCATATTCATTATCTTTTTCGTGTTACTCGCGTATTTACTTTACCTTTCTCAGACACTCCCTTCGTTATCTGAACTCGAAAACCCGGAACTGCAGGAAGCAACTAAGATATATTCAGATGACGGGGTACTAATAGACAGATTTTATCTTCAAAATAGGACGATCGTCTCGATAGACAGTCTCCCGCCGTACCTTATCGACGCATTGGTAGCTATTGAGGACAGGAAGTTTTACGACCACTGGGGAGTAGACGTACAAAGAATATTCCAGGCATTTGTAAAAAATATCCTGAGCGGTGACCTCACTAACGAAGGAGCATCGACTATTACACAACAGCTGGCTGGAAACCTCTATGTAGGCAGGGAGGTAACACTTAACAGGAAGATCCGGGAAGCTATGACGGCTATCCAGATGGAACGGACATACACAAAAAAAGAGATATTAGCATATTATTTTAACACAGTATATTTCGGCAAAGGTGCGCACGGCATTGAAGCCGCCGCAAGAACATATTTTGACAAAAGCGCCAAGGACCTGACTTTAAACGAGAGCGCTATCCTGGTTGGACTCTTGAAATCCCCTACCCGGTATGATCCGATAGAAAATCCTGAGAACAGTCTAACGAGAAGGAACATCGTGCTCAATGCAATGCGTGAGGAAGGTTATATAGACGATGCGCAGTATGAGCTTGTAAAGAATGACCCGATAAAAGTTAACTATAAGAAGCAGGAATCCGTATCCGAATCCATAGCACCGCAGTTTTCCGAATATGTAAGGCAGATACTTCAAAGAAAGGCCGAGACATACGGGTACGACCTGTATAGAGATGGTCTCAAAGTTTATACTACGCTCGATACGCGGTTTCAGAAAGCCGGCGAAAAAGCAATTACTGAGCAATTAAGAGGATTCCAGAAATCGTTTAATAATTACTGGAGCTGGGGAAGAAATTCTGAAATTCTAAAGGACGCTATAGAGCGGTCTATTAAATACAGTGAAGAGTATAAAGCATGTACTACCGAAGAGCAAAGGAAAACCGTCTCCGATGCTATGCGCAAAAGAGAATCTTTCATTGATTCGGTAAAAACTACGACCCTGACCGTTCAGGTAGCCTTTGTCTGCATAGATCCAAAGACCGGTGAAATAAAAGCTATGGTAGGATCGAATCCGGACAGGCGTTTCAAATACGGTCTTAACAGGGTTACACAAATGAAGAGACAGCCCGGATCATCCTTTAAACCGTTCGTTTATGCTGATGCGGTTAATAAAGGTTATTCACCCGGTTATATGATATCAAACGACCCGATCCGTGTCAATATGGGTGGTACTATATGGTCTCCCAAGGGAGGCGGTACCGGCGGAATGATCTCGATGAGACTTGGTCTTACTAAATCAATCAACGTAATAGCTGTTAGAACGGCAATGGAGCTGGCGCCGATCGATGAGGTGATACCGCTGGCGCACGATATGGGTATTAAATCCGAACTGCCCAACTTCCTTTCGTTGTCTCTCGGAGCAGGCGAAGTAACACCGCTCGAAATGACGAATGCGTATGCTACATTTGCCAATGACGGTATATGGGTAGAACCTATCGCAATAAAACGAATCGAAGACAGACACGGAAACCTGATAGAAGAGTTTCTTCCTGACACAAAAGAAGTTCTTAGCGAAGGTGTTGCATACATAATGAGCGATATGATGGAAGACGTTATTAACGAAGGAACTGCAACAAGTGTTAGAAACTATTTCCACAGACCTGCCGCTGGTAAGACAGGAACCTCACAAAATCATACAGATGCCTGGTTCATTGGATTCACTCCACAGTATGTAGCAGGTGTATGGGTTGGATTTGATGATGCTAGAATAAAGATGGGTTCGTTTGGACAGGGTGGTGTTGCCGCCGCGCCTATCTGGGGAAGATTCATGAAGTATCTTTATGACGAAATGGAATTCCCGATAGCATATTTCTTGATGCCGGATGATGTCGAGGAGGCGAATATTTGTACGGTAACAGGTCTCGTAAGCAATGGCTCATGTCCGTCGGTTACGGAGCTTGTACTTAAGAAATATCTGCCGAAAAAGTGTAATATCAGTCACGCTCCAATTGATTTTGAGGAAACCGCTTCTTCTCCGAACGGTGATTCTCCTCCGCCAAATGAATAGATCATAATTAAACATCTTTAAATAATAAAAAGAAAGGATTAGTGCATCCAGATGGAAAAAACTTTATGTATTATTAAACCCGATGCCGTAAAGAAAAGGGTAGAGGGAAGTATTATTCAGATGATATTAGACAATGGATTTGACATTCTTGGTATGGAGTTTATGAACCTTAGCAAAGAGCAAGCTCAGGAGTTTTACGAAGTTCACAAAGAAAGACCGTTTTATAACGACCTGGTAGATTTTATGACATCGGGACCCTGTATCCCGATCGCTCTCCAAAAAGACAACGCTGTCGCAGACTGGAGAAAGCTCATAGGTGCTACCGATCCAGCCGAAGCGGAAGAAGGTACGATTAGAAAGAAATTCGCCGACTCTAAAGCCGAAAATGCGGTTCACGGATCGGATTCGGTTGAAAATGGGGTTAGAGAGGTTAGCTTCTTCTTCCCTAACTTATAAGAATAGTTTTGGACAATAAAAAAGCCCGCATCTAGCGGGCTTTTTTATTACACTCTTTATTGTGGAGGAGGCGGAGCAAATGATATTGTCCTCACTACTGCCTCTACCGCGGCTTTATACTCCTCGAATTTATCCGCGTCTACTACAGCATAAGCCTCAAGATTTTTATTCCCCAGAAGATAAAAATGATACTCTATCTTTCCGGCAGATTCCTCCGGATCCGCACTAAAGGCGGTTATTGTAGAGTCATTCATGTCAAAAGGATTTTTATAGCGGTTCCTATCGAAGGGTTTCCCCTGTGGGTCCAATCTTACAAACATATTGAATGTACCTTCTTTAACTGTCGTATCTGCCATTACCACACCTTCAAATTTTTCGACATTTACATTTATTTCCCTCGAATCGACCAGTTTCCAATTGTTAGGATAATTCATGATCAATCCTATATCATTACCCGAATATGGCTGCATCAGCGAGTCTGGGATTGAATTACCTGATGCCGTCGACGTGTCCCTTACCGTATTCGTATCCGCTAAGCCTGTTGTATCCTTTACTGTATTGGTATCTTTTACCGGGTTTTTCGTAATAGGTGGACGGTTAAAATTCCTTCTTATTGTAGGTATCCTTTTCGGTATAGTCCCGTCCTCTTCCGTCTTTTCTTCTTCTGGAGGAGCATTCGGATCTTCGATGTTTTCGAGTTTTATCTTAGGATCGGGAAGATCCTGTATTACTATAAGCCTTTGTTGAGGAGCTTCTTCCACTATCTCATCCTTTGACGCTACCGCATAAAACGAGAATATCAGTATAAGATAAATGATCACCCCCCCGATCAATCCGATCTGGAAATTGCGGGCGTAAATGATCCGTGCAATATTATACGGGCTTTTCTTTCCAATTTTCTCACGCAATATATCTTCTTCGGAAAGCTCCTCTTCGAGTGGTACGGTTTTGTCCACTATCTCCTGTACTTCGGGATTTGGCGTGAGTACATCTGAAGATGTTTCGTCGGATTGTTCTTTACCTGAGACTTCTTCTTTCTTTTCGGAATCTCCCTTGTCCTCTGTGACAGGTGTTTTCTTTTCCGGGTTTATCGATATCTCGATTTCGATTTCACCCTCTTTTCCCGACCCCAGCCTCTTAAGCAGGTCATCCACACCCTCTGGCAGTACATCCTTCCCGCCTACCTTGGAATTAAGAGATACTCCTTTATCCGTTTTTATCTTTATCTTGAGCGTATTCTCATCTACCAGACTCACCTGGTAATTGCTGTCTGCGGTTTTATCGGTTTGTTTCTTTGATTTTTTTATAGGAGTCTCCGACGAATCCTGCTCATCTTTCGACTCATCTTTCGACTCATCTTTCGACTCTTGCTTATCTTTGGCCGTCTTTTCCGATGGTTTTTTCTTCCCGGATTGGACCTTCTCCTTCTTTACAGCCGGATCCTGGTCCTGCGGTTTATCCGATTCGTTATCCGGGTTTAAATTCTCGTCGTTATTTACTTTCTTATCGGGCATCTAATGTTTTTAATTCACCTTATTGTAACTATATCTATTATAGCGAATATCCATCTATATTGTTCCGTAAGATTCTAAAAATATAGCTACTTAAGCGGCTATTTATACGGAAAATACGCATTTCCATACTCTCGATACAGAACCATAAAATGCGATTTTTATTCATTATTTTAAATGCTGAAAAACGGCTGAGTTCCTACACCATCATAACAAACATTTTCCCATATTTACTTCCTGCTCATTTTGAACTTTTATCGGTAAATACCTATTTTAGTTATTACTAAAGCAAATCAAATACCATAACATGAAGACCGGACTGCTTCTCGGAGGACTAATAATCATCGGCGCATTATCCGTCGGTATCTACAACGCTGTTGCCGTTACAGATGATCGCGATGACGAACCCGAATTTTTCACCAACAACATCACAAATAATACACCCTCTAATATTACCGACGATCCCGCAAACGAGATCACCACTACCGGTGACTGGATAAATACGAACGAAAACCTTACTCTCGAAAAACTCAAAGGTAAAGTCGTCCTAATAGAATTCTGGACCTTCGGATGCTACAACTGCACCAATACCATTCCTCACCTTAACGAATGGTACGGCAAATACAAAGACAAAGGACTCGAGATCATCGGCATCCACTGCCCGGAATTCGATAACGAGAGAAACCCTGACAATGTAAGAGATAATGTAAAAGAGCTCGGTATTGAGTACCCTGTGCTTATCGACAATGAATTTAAGAACTGGTACAACTACGACGTTCATGCATGGCCAACTATCTTCGTATTGGATAAAAATGGTGTCGAAAGATACAAAAAGGTTGGGGAAAAAGGTTACAAAAAGACTGAAGCCGTCATTAATGAGCTTCTGGCAGAAGAATAATTAAAAGAAAGCCGTTACCTGTGCCTGTCCCGTGTGTATCACCCTGTTCGATCCTTCTATCCTTCCGTTATAATTAACCGAAGCCTGTATGTTTTTCGTCAGGGAATAATCGAGTATAGCTCTCCAAAAATAACTTTTACCCTCTACCCTGCCGTTTGTCAGTTCGTATGGTATCGCCACATTGCTGTTACTTAGAAGCACCTCATCCCTCTCTAGTTCCAGCCTTATCCTGCCTGCACCTATAAATGAATAAATAAATCTCAAAATCTGCTGATTGATATCGGCGTCCGTTGGCACTGTGGGGAAGAAGTCCGTTGCCCTCGCAAATCCGAATGTAAACCCGCTCTCGATCTCCTTAACGGGTGTGTATGAAAAATCTACCGATGTATTGTCCGTGTTAACGTTCCTATTCCTTATAGATGTAACGGGGATTATATTCCTGTCAGTGATGTTGGAAAAGTCCAGCTGTGTGCCGATATCCTCGGTGAGAGCCAGCTTTAGGCGCACAGACTTTTCGATGTGTAACGAATTTTCATTACCCACGCTCAGCTGGTTAGCTCCCCTTTGCTGTAAAAATCTCGCGCGGAGGGAATAATCCGGGTTATTCTCGAATACGTTTATGTCTTGCTGAAATAATTGAAGCCCCTGTACGGTATTTGAATCGTTCAGAAAAGTATTCAACCGTATAAAATAAACGTTATCAGTATTGGGATCTTTGCTCTTTTCGTCCACCCTAAAGAACGTCTCCATACTCAGGTTATTAAAAATATCCCAGAAAATACTTCCTGTCTTTACGTTAAAGAATTTCCACGGCTTAATGTTTATACGTGCTGACGAATTGAGAGCAACCGTTGGAAAAAATTCATCAAGCGGAATATTCAACCTTACATAATCACCATCATAATTGGTCAGCTCGAATTCATTCTCATCCTGTAACCCGTTATTATTGAGATCACCTACGTATTTATAGTTTCCCTGCCCTATCCCGACGAACACAAAAAGTCTCTCTATCTTTGCAGTTCTCTCGCTGGCAACCTTATAGTACAGATCCGTCCGCACACCTCCGTCGAAAGGATCGATTCTCACCTGTGAATTTACGAGCACGGCAAGATTATCCGCGTTGCCCAGCTGTATGCCCTCCTGTGTGTATTGTTTATCCTGGATCCCCACGTCAGCACCAATTGACAACCATTGAAGCCCCTTATATACCAGTCCGAACCTCTGCGTATATGTATTTGAAAGGTCTATCATCTGTCCCAGGTTATCCTCTTTATCTTTCCTGTATGAATATTCTGCATACATATCAAAATTGAGTATATTATTAAGCGATACGCTTGGAGTCAGAATATAATCAGCGAAACTGCTCGCCTGCAAACTGTCGAATGAGCCATTATTCACCTTATCCTCTTTATCCTCATTAAAGTATGTCATTTTTACTTCCAGGTAGGGTGAATTAAATACGCTCTCACCCAATGGCTTTTTGTAACCGACCTCTGCTGAGTGCTTTATCCAGTCCCCCTTTAATGACGTCGGAGTATATTCGCTGTTAAGTATCTCCATCGAATATTCAGCGTAGGGCAGACCAAGTGAATCTCCTCGAAATTCTACCTTACCGATATTCCGCAGTGAGTTAAATTCATCGCCTCTAAGTAGCTGACCGTAATTGTAACTAAGACTGAAATGCTGGGACGGTGAGAAGCTCAGCGTACCCAATCTTAAATTTTCGGTAAGCTTACTTGAATCCTGAACGTTAAAATTCCTGTTAAATTCCACCGGGTTGATCCTGTCCAGCGAATTAAAATCTTTGTTTATAACCCTGTTCTCAAAAGAAACTTTAACGTTGTTCATTTCGAATCCGAACAGCTTAAAGTTATTCTTGGTATATCCTACCGACCCGTTAAATGCAACTCCCCCGACCTTGCTCGTTGGGTCAGTCGAGTATAAATTCCCGTCGAGGTATGAATATGCGGTCTCCAGGTTGAGTGTAAATTCCTTATTCTTTCCCGGCGAGTAAGTGAGATTTAGATTACCCACCTGGTAAGCCGTTGGTATTGGAATAAATACTATCGTATCATAATTTCCTCCGTTTATGCCAGCGAAATCGTATTCAAAAGTGCTTCTCTTTATGTAACTGCCATTGCCCTGCCCGACGAAGGAAAAAGTTACCTGGTATATCGAGCTG
Organism: Ignavibacteriales bacterium; assembly: GCA_020635255.1. Classification (NCBI taxonomy): domain Bacteria; kingdom Pseudomonadati; phylum Ignavibacteriota; class Ignavibacteria; order Ignavibacteriales; species Ignavibacteriales bacterium. The sequence continues at coordinate 283,755 of JACKAC010000001.1, read as the reverse complement.
TCTGTACCCGGTGAGAACCTGTAAAACGAAACCGTGTCATTACTGCTAAGTACTGAGTCCTGTACATAGATGTAATATCCGTTGCCTACTCCAGTAGCAGAATCGATACCTACGTTCGTTACGCCCGATTTCGTTGCGCTGAATCTGTCACTCCCTGCATTTTCCAGTATCTGCTTATCCTGGTCGCTGAGTTCGAAATCTATTGTGTTATCCTTACTGTCGAATTCATTCACATACGAAACCCCAAGCGTAAGGTCTTTCCCTATGAGTGCTGTGGAACCGTTACCGGCCAGCAATGTACGGGAATACCGCCTGTCAGAATATTCAAAATCCACCACGATACGGGAATTACTGTTGATGATCCTGTTGTTTGTAAATGTGATCTCCCCTATCCCGTAATCTATTGTATAGTCTGCGTTATCACCCCTTGTCATTACGATGCCGTCCAGGTAAACCTTCTCGCTTCCTGATAGCACGAGTATATCCACCTCGTTATCGTTGCCGATTAGTCTGTATGGTCCCTGCACACCATTAAGTCCGTTAAAGGAATTCGTTGCGTACTTTCCGCGCGATACCGCTCCCGCAAAGAACAGGTCGCCAAACCCGAAATCGCCGTATCCTTTCGCGCCCTGAATCTTCCTGCTGAAATTGACGAACTCGCTCTTCTGCATATTGATGTCTATGTCACCTATCGTGGATGTAATATTATTGCTCCTCAGCTCGATAAAGACTTTATCCAGTTCCTGCAGTTTCTGGGTGTTCCCTTCGGGCTGTATTGGTGTGTCTTCATCTGTCAGCGCGGCGGTGATCTCTATGTCTGATGTTACTTTTCCGTTCATCTTTAATCTGAATCCCGAATTAAGCGTCACGTCCCGGTTAGAACCGAATGTAAAACCTCTGAAGAGGCTTCCCGATTTCTCCAGGTCAGTTCCTTCGAATATGTTGTCGATGAAGTCCGTTTTTTGTGTGGCGATCTGAACTGTATCTCCCGTTACGGTGTCCTTTTCGAGCGTGAGATCGAAATTTGAAAACTCGTTGGGAAATTTATATGGGAATATATCGTAATTGATCTTGAGTGAATACGTCTTGGAAGTGTCTAGATTATATATGGTGAATATGCTTTTGTCAAATGTGATCTCCCCGTTCCTGTAATCTATTTTGTAATCCGACGGCTTGAGGGTAATACCGGAGTCCAGCGTTATCTTTTCGGAGTACTGCATGATAAATTCACTTCCTATCCTGATTGTTGTATCACGGAATGAGAGTGTGGCATCGGTCGAAAATGAATTGGGATTATCTTGCGCAAATGAGATTACCGCAGGGAGTGTTAAAAAAAGCAGAACTATATTTAGAGTTATTCTCAACAGAACTGATCTATTCAGTTAATACTTCATAAATCGTAAATATTCATCAAATATATAATTTATTTTATAATTATTAAATTGCACGATTAATAAAACTCAGAAAGCCCCTCCCCGAAATGCTCGTCGCTCTCGGATGATTTGGCGGAATTTGTTATGCTCAATAATATCTTTACTGGCTTCAGGTCTTCATCCTCATAATCTATTTCTATAGGCAAACCTTCCACCAGGCTAACACTTTTGCCCGGTGTAGATGTACGCTTTGAATAATGAAAACGCAGATCTCCAAATAAAGATTTCTTGATTTTTCCCAGTTCTGGAGAATAGCCATGTGATACGGAATAAGAGGAAATTGGAGTAACACAAACACCCATTTCCTCATTATTGATTTTCAGCCCAAAACAGCGTTTTCTGAACAATAGAAATGCCAGGAGTCCAATAATTACCACCAGCAGGGCAATTAATCCTATGAGCACAAATGTCCTCCACGGTCCGTATAATATACGAATCTCCAGCGGAATATCAGTCGTTATCCTCTTATCCTTTAATACTGGCTGAAATATTTCGGGTACGGTCTGGAGCGCAAATAATTGTCTGAACTGGTCCATGTACGCCTGATCCAGCTCTATCTCCACGTCAGACACCTCCAGTATCAGGTTTCCCCCCACTGTGAAATCTTCCTTGAATATCGTGTTAAAAGAAAAGTTCGGTGATATTTCAGGGAGATTAAAAGTAATGGCAAATCCAGTTACTTCACCTTCCGGCGATACATTGCTTACGGTCGATGGGGTGATTGTCTGTGTACCCATCGACTTGACGGAATAATCTGACGACGAAAAATTATCCAGCCTTACGCTCAGCTTCGCGCTTTTAATAATATATGGGTAGAGATTTGATTTTAAAGAGAGGTCATTGAATATTTCCTTTACCGGCTCTCCCTCCTCAAAATCGAATCCCCTCAGCGTCTTGCCGTCGAAATAAAGTTTGCCTCTGGAAATTTGGCTCTGCGTCTTTTGTGGCTGTAGTACAATTGTGCCTATGTCGAGCGGTTTTAATGTAATGGGTTTTTGTTTTATCCCAATGCCCCTCAGTATCTTATCATAATCTGACAGTTGCGCCTGTGTCAATGGCTCAGGGGAATACACCATCCCGTAAACGACGTAGCCCTTAGCCGTATCACCGTCCTCTACTATGAACTCAGGGATCGGGTAGAGCAGGATCTTCCTGATGTTTGCGTCCGTTCTTAGCCTCTGATAAAAATCCAGCGTGTTCTGGTACGACATGTCACCGCTCCCGCTGTTGTCATTTATGTTATCCGTTACGAGCCATATGATACCCTTTTCGTTATCCAGCGAAGCTATACCTTTATCCAGCGCTTCGATGAGGTCTGTTCTTCCGAACTTCCCGTCACCTGCTCGCTGTATCTGGAACTCTTTCATCACTGCTTCGAGGTTCAGTTCACTCGCGCCCCCGCTAAAGATACCCTTGGGTGACTGCATACCCCTGTCCGGCTCCGTCTTGGAAAACAGCATTATGTCGGCATGATCCCCCTGCTTTACGGAGTTCTTTATCAGCGCCTTAGAGAACAGCCTGAATGAACTGTTACTCTGCCTGTAGTATCCCGACATACTGCCGGAATTATCGAATAGGAATACATAGTTATTCTGTGCGTATGTAGTTACGACAGTAAATAAAAATATGACCGATATGCGTAATAAATACCTCATCAAACGTGAATGTTCAGTTTATCATTTGTAAAGGAGCTTAATACCCCCTGCTTTGTCAGCGTATATATCTCATTAAACGAAATTATGGCGGAAAATATCTCCTGCACAACAGAATCGTCCTTCGTCTTTATCACAAATCCCTCCGCCTCCTGCAGTCGGCTCAGATTATGAAACACGATTTTGTTCCGCCTCGATACTACCAGCACATGCTCGCTCACCGCCTCTATCCTGTTCTCCTCCACATCCTCATGCGAGTACACCAGCACCCCCCGCCCATCATAATATCTCCACCCCTCACTAGCGCCCGTGTACACATTCCCCGCGCACCCCGCTATGGAGTTTATATAATGTTCACAGATTCCTGTATACTTAAACTCCCCGCTGTTATTATCAAGAAAATATACCTTACCGTCTTTGCTTGTAAGGTAAAGTTTATTGCCATTTCCAAGTAAAAAACAGGTCTCGCCGATCTCTAAACCGGTGTGGGTACGGTCAATGTGACTAGAATTTATATCGCATGTATACAGATAGTTATCAGCAATAAAGTATGTTTTCCCGTCGATGATGCACAATATTTGATTCAGTGAGGAATTTACCGGGAAACTGTTTTTAAATGTAAGCTGTGAGGTGATAATGTCGTAAAGGACGATATTTCCCTTTCTCTCGGATGGGCTGTATTCGAGGAAGGCGATGGTATTATTTTCACGGTTGAGGCTACTCCAGATGTAGAATCCAAGCTCGCATTTATAGAGCAATTCGCCGGGCGTACCGTTTTCCATCTGGTCTTCGTTGATCTTATGAAGCGAGCCGACCGAATTTATATACAGGATATTATTATGAACCAGACCGGTCTTTTCAAATGAATCGCCCGGCATCACAATCTTTGAATGCAATTGTTTTTTGAATCTATCTACAAAGTATATCGCTCCGGTTACCGAGGCAAGTATAATAAATTTATTGTTTTCAAGAATGGAATTCAGGAATGAGTCGTTAAGTTCTATCTTTGCTCCTTCCCTAAATCCATGCTCGATGCCTTCGGGAAATTTTATGTCGGAAGGATAGAATCCGTTCACTTCTTTGCCAGCTTTGTAAAACGAATTTATTTTCGATGCTAATATCCCGTCGGTTAGTGATGGTTCGATGATTTCTTCTTCCTTCTCTTCTTGGTTTTCCTGAACCTTCTCCTCAACTTTGTCCTCGGGTTTCTCACTTTCACCAAAATCAATAACTATTCTTTCCTCATTAGAGGAAGAATCTTTTTCTTGATTGTCACCGTCATTATTTTCGAATGATATTTCTATCCTGTCGTCGGGCATGATATTATTTCTCTATAAATTTCATTTCATTATTAACATTCAGAATAAAACCTCTCGCGGCTCTGTACAATCTGTCGTTTACTGCTCTTCCTATTCCCTCATTTTTTACTTTTGACGTAACGATATAATTGTAGCCTCTTTCATCAAGCTCCCTCATTTCCGAGAACAAGTTAACCGCAAGCTCTTTGATGTCATCGTATCTTTTAACGTCAAGGATACCTATGTTTTCCATATCTCTATACTTATCCATATTTTCATAGCCTGTTATATACAGGGGTGTGCGCGGAGAGTAATGGTACTTTATCATTCCCGGTGAATTGATCTTTCCGGAAGTACTTCTCTCCTCCACCTTCCCAGCTACCTTTTCTATGTCTTCTTTTGAGATATATCCCGGTCTCAGTATTTCTAAAGTGTCATTTACATAACTCACAACCGTCGACTCTATTCCAATCTCGCATTTACCTCCATCCAGGATATATTCTATCCTACCATCCAGTTCTTTTAACACGTCCTCAGCGCTGGTTGGTGATACACGCCCAAACCTATTGGCAGAGGGAGCAGAGACCGGCAGACCGGTCAGCTCTAACACCTCACGAAATAGCTCGTGTGAAGGTATCCTTATCGCAACTGTTTCCAGTCCCGCACACACTATATCAGGTATAATATCCTTACGCTCAAGGATATACGTAATAGGACCGGGAGAAAACTCCTCCATTAGATTATACACAACTTCGGGTATATTTGATGCATATTTTTCAATATCATTTACACTATGAACATGCACTATTAGCGGATTGAATTTAGGGCGTTCCTTTACTTCATATATTTTTAAAACAGCGTCGGCATCCAAAGCGTTTGCTCCAAGCCCATAAACAGTTTCCGTAGGCAGAGCCACCAGATTTCCGGCGGAAATCTCACGCGCGGCTGTCTCAACATCTTTGATTATCTTTGTCAAAATCAGTCTGCCATTTTTTCTAAGAAGACAATGCGCTCCAATTCCTTCACGCGCCTTCGTAAATCCAGATTCCTGTAAATTAAATGGGACACTACACCGAATAGAAAGAAAAACACCGCTGCCACACAAAAGAAAATCCTGTACACGTAATTAAACATTATCACAAGAGGCTGATAAAACGTTTTGTAGATGAAATTATTTTTTACCCTCTGGTATTTGCTCTCGTCTATCTTATCCTGCGAAAAAAGATTCTTCAGTTTCTCTATCTGCAATTCTACTTTCTTAGCAGAATAAAACACGTCGTCGATCCTATCATCTGCTGAATCTATATCGGCTTTATTTATACCTGCAAACTCAAGCGTCTCTTCAGATATGGAATCGAAGACAGACTTTGTCATCGAGCCCCCCATTAGCGCTACGAAAAGCAGAATTAAAGCAAATATGTAAAACACGTTATATACGATCTTCATAACTAATAATATTTTGTAAAGTCCATATCAACTACAGGAACTCTATTGTTTATATTTTCAATCCTTTTAAGATACCGTCCTCTAGTTTCGTCATTTATTTTGCTAAAATCGAAAGCCTGATATATCACCACAGCCAGCAAGACGTCTCTTAGCTTCAAGAAATCCGGCATTGCCTCAAGCCATTCCTTTTTGAAATCATTATGCGTCCGGTACCCTTTTATAAAATTCTTTAGAAAGAAATCAGCATACTCCTTCCTTTTTTCAACATCACGGGGAAGCTGGTAATACAACGACACTGCCGGGTCACTTACAAAATAATGGGTTTCCAAGTCGTCAAAATCGAACAACACTATGTCGTCCTCTCTAACGAAAAAATTACCATGATGCACGTCGCCGTGGATCAAACCAAAGCTATCTTTTGCTTCCGGATATTGACCAATCATTTCAAGCGTTTCGCCAATCCTCTGCTCAAGCAACTCCGAACCAGGCGGAAGATATTCGGCGTAATTGGTGAAAAGATCCGTTTCATTCCACCTTTCCCTTATAAAAGAACTGTCAGGCAGTTCATATTTCATAGATAACGCATGCATCTTTGCGACCGCTTTACCGATATTGAATACTACCTCATCGGTTATTCTGCCCTCCGGGTCTTCACCATATACCTTTTCGAACGCATAAGCAAGAAAGTAGTGGTCATCATTTTCCGGAACTATCTCTACAAGTTTATTATTCACCGACGGTACAACTCTCGCGACGGGGACTCCATTATCAGCCAGGTAATTCACAAAATCTACCTCACCCATAATGTAATTTTCGGTCCGCCTTATGCTATGAGTTATTTTTAGTATGTATTCCTTTCCGTTCCGGGCAAATTCATAAACGTGGCTTTCAAATCCTCCGAGGTCTTTTATATCCTCTTTCTTTACTCCATACCTGCTTAGTACTTCCAAAAGAACATCGTCGTTAAATCTTTTCTCTATTTCAGGTATCACTTAAACACTCCTGTCTCTTCGATGTACTTATCGAGGTAATCGCTATCCTCTGTATCCTGCGCAAAGGGTCCCGTATAACCCTTTTCTTTTGCGATCGCGCCGATCCTTCCCTGTCCATTTAAAAGCACGTCGGGCACAATCTGCGATATAGGGTCAGTGTACGCTTCCTCCGGAGAAATTATCTCCCAACCCTTTTCCCGCAAAAAGTCTATCAACTCGTCTATATACATCGCGGCAAGATCGTTTTCATGGAGTAGAAGTACATGTTTGGGTGACCTGCCTATTACTTCCTTAGCCATGTCATCATAAAATTTTATGCTATTCCACAAATGCTGAATGTAAATATTTTTGAGCTTGTAATAATCAACGGGCTTGCTAGCAATAAGCGCGTCCTGGAATAATTTTTCCAGATACCAGTCGTAATTATCAACCGTTACATAACCATTGACATAACCCATATCTGTCAGCGCTGTCCTGATCCTGTCCCTGGAATCGACATCCTTACCTTCGTCCAGAAACGGATACCTGAACCAGTATTTATAATTCGGAAATTCCTTTAGTATTACGTCAGCCTTTCGAATGTCATCAATATAACCATCTACCCCAAGCGTTTTAATGCTTCTATGGGAATAGGTATGATTTGCGATAAAATGCCCGGCGTTTGCGTACATCATTAGTCTTTCCCTCTCCACGGCATCCAGATCCCTCCCGATGCAGAAAAATGCTACTGCCGGTACATTTTTGTCCCTTAGCTTTTGTATAAGGATCTCCGTGCGCTGTTTTCCCGTATAATGCGCACCGTCTTTTCTGGGCGCATCGTCAAAAGTAAGCGCAATCTGCTGGGAAAACACAAATCCCGGCAATAATACCATTAATATGTATATAAACAATACCTTCATTTGTAAACGAAAATAACTTATTATTGGTAAAATTTAAACTTAAATTGCTATAAAAGGCACCGGCTTTTAGTATATTCGTTGAAATTTTAGTATAAAAATACTATATCTTTTAAATTAATAATCAATTCCGCGAGATGGACACAAAATTTAACACATTCTACAGACACATAATAGACGAGGAGCGCAAATACCCTGAGGCTACCGGACAAATGTCCGATATGCTGGCGGATATAGCGCTTGCTTGTAAGGTCATCTCTCAGGAAGTCAACCGCGCCGGGCTAATCGATATACTTGGCTTTACCGGGCAGAAGAATGTGCAGGATGAGGAGGTTAAAAAGCTCGATGTATATGCAAACGAGATCCTAACAAACGTGCTTAAAGCCGGAGGTCATGTTTGCGCCGTATGTACGGAAGAGGAAGAGACATTCATTCCCGTCGATGAGAAGTTCGCTGAAAATAAATTCGTCACAAATAAATACGTATGCCACTTCGATCCGCTCGACGGTTCATCAAATATAGAAGCAAACATTTCCATTGGGACAATATTTTCGATCTACAAACGCGTGTCCGAATGCGGTCTGGGTACTATCGAGGACTGCCTTCAAAAAGGCGTGGAGCAATTAGCGGCAGGGTATGTTATTTACGGGTCGAGTACGGTTCTTGTTTATACCGCGGGAAAGGGTGTTCATGCGTTCACACTCGATCCTTCCGTAGGCGAATTCCTACTTTCCCATGAAAACATACAGACTCCTAAAAAATCCCGTACTTTTTCGGTAAACGAAGGAAACACGAATAAATGGTCACCGGGCGTACAGAAATATATTTCCTACCTAAAAGAAAACGACCCGGAAAGCGGACGCCCCTATTCATCACGTTATGTAGGTTCGCTGGTAGCTGACTTTCACCGTAACCTGCTTTATGGAGGAATCTTTCTCTATCCGGCAGATAACAAGAATAAGAACGGCAAGCTCCGTCTTATGTATGAAGCAAACCCTCTCAGTTACATAATCGAACAGGCAGGAGGCAGGAGTTCGGACGGACATAACAGGATACTCGAAATACAACCGGAAAGCCTTCACCAGAGAGTTCCTCTATTCATAGGCAGTGAAGATGACGTGAAGCTACTGGAGAAATTTAAGGCTGAAGAAAAAGCTTCGGTCGAGGCTTAGGGAGAGGGTGATTCTTCTATAAATTTCTTTTTCTGAAAATCGGCGATATTCTGATCGTTCACATTTATCTCAAGAAATACGTCACTTCCATAGTTTTTGACTTCGATACTGTTCAGCATTTCCTCAGTCGCGCTTTTCTCTTCCTCGCTTTTTAATGCCGTACCCAGTTTTGAAAATGTAAGAAGCCCGTTTATAAGTTTACGGATCTTATTCGCCGACTCGTCGTTTATGCATCCACACTGCACAATAAGCTTTAGATCAGTTTCCATATTCACGGAGAACCCGATCGAATTCACATTCTCATAGAGTGTTCCTATATCGCCTGCCGGAGAATCCGGAGACTGCTGTTCTTCCTCGCCGGGATTCATACCTCCGGTACCGCCTCCTAGGAAGTTAAGGAATACACCCCGTATGAACATCTTTTCCGTGGAAACCATCATGAGGTTCTTTTTATAAAGTGTACCATCTACCGCATTCATAAGTGTTTCGTTAGAGAGCATACCGTTTTTTGATGTGTCTGTCATCTGCATCATCCTGTCGAGCTGTGTCTGGTAGTTACTAGCGCAGATCGTGACCTCGTCTTTTAGATAGAAAAACAGATTGTCGGTTATGCTTTTATATACTTCCAATCCGTCGGAATATTTGATCTTTGTAAAGTTCGAATCGCTTTCTATGTAAGCATCCAGTTTAGACTTATCGAATACACCTTTTAATACGATGGAGTTTTCTCCGAACCATGAATTTGCGTAATACAGTTCGTCGAGCCCGTTCGAGATCGTCGCCCCTGTGGCTTTGCCGAAAAGGTTAAGGATACTGCCGAATGTTTTTTCCGCCGTAAGTATTGAATCGGAGACGTTTCTTTTCCAGAAATCGGTATTGCGCATGGATTTGAAATTCATGTACATCACGAATTGCGCATCTTTCATGAGGAGATTGAGATTATCCCGGACGGATATAGATAATTTTTCGGGGACGGGAGCTCTATCGCACGCGGAGAGCAGGAATGCCAGGCAGAAAATTACAGCAATTAGATTTCCTTTCCTTCTCATAATATCAAGCTGATAGATTTATGAACCGAACCGAATTAATAATCTTTTTTCTTGAAATAATATATGGAAAGCGCGAGCATAGTAACCATAAAAAGTAATGAAGTCCAGAGCGGAAGCCAGCTTTCGATGGGCTGTTCCGTAATCTGCGCGGCGGAGATCATGTTGATACCGCCGGGTTTAGGTAATATGTAATAGAAAAAGTCGAGGACGAATTTTACAAAATCATTTTTAAGAACGTCCGCGATGTCTGCTCTGGCACCCAGTATAGGCAAAACGATAAGTACAAGGAAAAGAGTCACTATAGAGGATATTATCGTGCTCTGGGTAGTCAATCCCAGTAATATCACAAGCGAATAAATAACAGCGAAAGATACCGTCAGCCAGATGATCGAATAAAGGAACGGGAAGTGCCAGAAGCCGGATTTGAGTGATAATATCAGCCAGACACAACCGATCAAATAAACAAGGTTCAGGAAGATCAGTATGACACCGCCGACGAATTTACCGATGATTATTTTGGTTCTGCCAATTGGTTTTGAAAGAAGCAGGTCAATGTTACCTTTTTCCACCATCGATGGAATAATCGACGAAACTGCTATCAGGCTTATAGTTATTATAAACAGATACGATACACCCATAATAATGCTCTCAAATCCAATAACCGCAGCTTTAATATCCGTTTGCTTGGATACCTCGACAACGCTATCGATGGACTCAATGTTCACAAGCACCAGGAAAATGAATATTATCAAGGTAGATAACGCAAAAAATCCGAGTATTATCTTCTTGGCTATAGCTTCGTGTATTGTACCTTTAACGATCGCAAACATTTTGCTTAAATTTGATTTTGGTCTTCGCCGACCAGGTTTATGAACATACTTTCCAGCGTACTCTTCTCCAGCGAAACATTATGCAGAAGTATCTTCTGATCTCTCAGATAGTCTATTAATTTATTAAGGTCGTCCACGGATTCAGTCGAATAAATAAATTCCGTCTTGCCGTGCAGTGTTACTTTGTATTCGCTTAGAAGCTTGTTACTGAGTTCATCCGATAGATCCGATGTGATAAATTTATAATTATTTCCTGTTGTTGTGATCTCATCAACGGTTCCCTGTCTCAGGAGTTCACCTTTATTAAGGATAGCAACCCTATCGCATATGAGCTCCACTTCGCTAAGCAAGTGGGAATTAAGGAAAATCGTTTTACCCTGTGCTTTTAGGTGGAGCAGAACGTCGCGGATGTGTTTTCTGCCAATGGGATCCACGCCGTCGGTGGGTTCATCCAGGAAAAGCAGGTCGGGATTATTTACCATTGCCTGGGCAAGTCCCAGCCTTTGAAGCATCCCCTTTGAATATTTCTTTATGCTTGTCTTTTCCCACTTTTCAATACCAAATAAGGTAAGCAGTTCTTTTGTCTTTGCCTTGATCGTTGCATCATTCAATCCGCTGAGCCTTCCGAAATACTCCATCACCTGTCCGCCTTTTAAATAAGTCGGGTATTTGTGGTTTTCCGGGAGGTAACCCACTTTCATTTTATACGAAATATCTGAAAGAGGTTTGTCGAATACCGTAGCATCTCCTTCAGTTGCGAAAACTATTCCGAGAAGTATCTTTATCAGTGTGGTTTTACCGGCGCCATTCGGTCCAAGCAGTCCGACGATCTCACCCTGGTTCACCTCAAAGGAGAAATTTTTCAAAGCAACGATCTTAGCCTTTGAGAAGGACTTCCCTTTGTATTCTTTTCTTAGATTTTTTGTTGATATTACGGACATAGTTTTATTTTAATCTTTCGTCGGATCTCATCGCCTCGATAATATTATCTATATGCTCCCTTATCTCAAGCCCAATATCTTCAGCTCCCTTGGTCAAGCCTTCTCTCTCTATATTCCTGGCAAATCCCTTATCTTTCATTTTCTTAATGACGCCCTTTGTTTGGACTTCATTTAAGCCTCCGGGTTTCATATAAGAATATGCAGTCACAAGTCCTGTTATTTCATCACATGCGAATAAATACTTAGCTATAGGGGTTTCCCTTGCTACATCCGTTCTTTCTGGGTACGCATGTCCCAGTACAGCATCGATGAACTCTTTGTCAAATCCGGCTTCCTCCAGTATCGGCACCGCGGTATTAGGATGAGTGTCAGGATACATTTCCCAGTCGAGGTCGTGAAGCAGACCAACAGCCCCCCATTTATCCTCATCCTCACCCAGTTTATTCGCATAAAACTTCATACAGGTTTCAACTGCATAGCAGTGTTTCCTGAGGTTCTCGTTCTTAATGTACTTTTCAAGCAGTTCCTGCGGATTTGTCATGGTAACAGATGAAATTACATTCCAAAAATTAACAATTAAAGCACTATATAAAAAGCCTTATCTTATTGCCCAGATCAAACGCCTGCTTGCCAGTTTTCTCACTTATAATGCTTGCACCCGTCGAACCTCTCGACCCACCGGCGCAATGAACAACAACCGGTTTACCGGTATCGATCTCGCTCACTCTATCCCTCAATTCAGCCAGAGGAATATTTACCGCGCTATCGAATATTGTAAAGTCGGCTAATTCGCCCGGATTCCTTACATCAATGATAGTGTAGTTTTGCGGATTTTGTTTCAAATCACCGTAATCGATAGTATCGGCGTTAGAGGAAACCGTGCCCGTATTTACCAGCGCGCCCTCTATCTTTGACTCGTAACCTATTTTTGCCGTACGTCTGATCATCTTTTCGACAGATTCATCATCCAAAGCCACAAGATAATATTTTTCATCAGGTGCTACTATCGAACCCAGCCACGTCTCGAATGCCCTGCCCGGAGCAATATTGATGGCTCCCTCTAAATGTCCGTTCCTGTATTCATCAGCCATCCTAGCGTCTATAATTAAGATACCGGGCTTTATATCCTTTGTTTTGATACGCGGAACATTTACAACGCTCTCTTCGAAATCAGGAGCGCCCTGCCTGTTAGTCTCCACATCATAACCGAAATATTTCGGAATGAAAGGCTGTCCCTCAAGCAGTACATCAATGAATTCATCTTCACCCATCGGCTGAAGAGCGTAATTAGTTTTCTTTTCTCTACCCATAGTGCTGTACCTGTCACTGCTGAGCGCTTTACCGCAAAGTGACCCGGCACCGTGCGCCGGATAAACCAGCACATCGTCTGATATATTGAGAAGTTTCTCATGTATGGTATTGTACATCATTCGAGCAAGCTCTTCTCTCTTCTTGCTGATCGCCCCGGCTGACTCACGCAGATCAGGTCTGCCTACATCACCAACAAACAAGGTATCTCCCGTTGCAAGAGCATAGTCTTTTCCGTCTTCATCTTTTATCAAGATACTGATGCTATCAGGCGAATGCCCCGGAGTATTAATGGATTGAAGAGTGATGTTACCCAGCTTTAACTCATCACCGTCATCGAACGCCGTATAATCATATTTTGGTCCATAGAGATCACTTGTATATACTTTCGCTCCCGTATGCCTGGATATTTCCAGATGCGAACTTACAAAATCGGCGTGCGGGTGAGTCTCAATTACGGCTGTTATCTTAGCATTATTATCCTTCGCAAAATCATAATATGGTTTTGGATCCCTTGCAGGATCAACCAGCGCTACCTCTCCTTCACTTAGAATTGCATAGGATGCGTGCGCCAGGCATTCGTCATAAAATTGTTTTATTTCCATTTTATAAAATTTTAAATTTTACTTTACCACGTCGTAACCTTCGTCATTCCATTCCACTATTCCTCCGAGCATATTATATGACTCGGCAAATCCCTTCTCCTTCATAATGTCCATTGTCTGCCCGCTCTTATTCCCCGTACGGCAATAAAGCAGGTACTTTTTATCTTTATCGAGAGCTTCTATCAGTGCATGAAAACCCGGATGCGTGAAATCGAGGTTATAAGAACCTTCTATATGACCGGCTTCGAATTCCGCCGGAGTTCTTAGGTCCAGTACCTGGTATCCGCCCTCATCCATTTTCGTTTTGAATTCATCGATTTTAATGTGTTCGTGTTTCATGTATAAATTTAATTTAATGTTGCTATAATTTCTCTAATTAATATATATGACCCCATTGCCAGAACGAACCAGCCGAACGAGGTCTTTAACCTTGCCGCCGATATTTTGTGAGACAGGTAACTTCCTATCAATATTCCTCCTATGGCAAAAGCAAGGAAAGTCAGCAGGAAACCCCACTCCACGTCATAATGCCCCAGCAGGTCGCCGGCAAAACCGGAAAGAGAATTAATAGTAATTATCAGAAGCGACGTGCCGATGGCTGATTTTACGGGGATCTTCGCAAGAAGCACCAGAGCCGGTACGATAAGAAATCCTCCACCCGCTCCGACAATCCCGGTCACAAATCCTATCCCAAATCCATAGAAGGCTATTAGAATAAGATCTTTTTTGTGAACCACCTCGCGTGTATGTTCTTCTTTAACACCTCCGCGTATCATAGAATATGATGACCCCAGCATAAACACCGCAAAAATTATCATCACAGCCAGGTCTTTTGTGAGGTCGAAGCCGTTAATACTTAGTAATGTATCAGGTACTGAAGGAATAATAAATTTGCGTGTGATGAACATCGAGATAAGCGAAGGAACTGCGAAAACGATCGAGGTCTTTAAATTTACGAGCCCCTTTTTAAAATATGATAAAGAACCTATGAAAGTCGTCGAGCCGACAATAAAAAGCGAATAGCCAGTTGCGGTAACGGGATTAACCCCAAATATGTAAACGAGTATCGGGACAGTGAGTATCGCGCCTCCCGCGCCGAGCAAACCCAGTATTAATCCTACTGCAATCGCGCAGATATATCCAACAACTTCGAGCAATTATGTGAAGTATTTTTTGAACTCTTTCATGTCTTTCCTGCTCATACCGCCCGGCTTTTCATCATCGTAATGGTACAATTGATTGACGTTCTTATCACGAGTTACACCGTCATTTGCGCTGATGGAATTCCAGAAATCTTCGGACTTAATCACGTTACAAGCGCAGGCTTTTCCCAGCCCGGCGATCGCATTGTCCGAGCTCACAATGGTCAGATCGGTATTGCCTTCGTTCAGTTCAATGTATTGTCTTATTATGTCATCGGCACTCTTGTTTCCCGAATATCTTACGTTGATAGTATCCTCGCCATGCCCGTCGAAGACGAATATCACATTTTTATTTACACGGGATCTCACCGCTTCGACCACAGCCTCCCTCGAATCCTTGATGTGAGGAATCTTGTGCATTAGATTATTTCCGTCTATTATTATCTTTTCCATAATAATTATAACAAATTACGGTGTTATCCTGTTCGGTCTTCTCGCGAAAGGTATCGCTTCCCGTATGTGTTCCAGGTTGCAGATCCATGAGACCATTCTCTCGATACCGAGCCCGAAACCGGAGTGAGGCACGCTTCCGAACCTCCTGAGGTCCAGATACCACTCAAACGCTTCCATTGGAAGCTCGTGCTCTTTTATTCTCTCCTGTAAAACATTAATATCTTCTTCACGCTGTGAGCCTCCGATGATCTCACCGAAACCTTCCGGCGCTAACACGTCCACACCGAGTACAAGCTTTGGATTTTCCGGATCACGCTTCATATAAAATGCCTTTGCTTCCGCGGGCCAGCGATGAACCATAACAGGCTTGTCATACTCTTCAACGATCGCTTCCTCATGAGGTGCGCCAAAATCTTCACCCCAAGGGAATGGTCTTATCTCTTCTTCGCCTTTATCTGTCTTTCTTATAAGAGGTATGTCCCTCTTTCTTAATATCTCTATCGCTTCGTCATATGTAATTCTCGGGAAAGGTTTCTTCACTTTCTCTAATTTAGAAACGTCCCTGCCCAGCTCCTCTAGTTCCTTCGCGCAGTTCTTTATTACTCTTTGTACCACATATTCCAGGAAGTCTTCAATCAGATCCATGTCATCTTCTAAGTCATAATAAGCCATCTCCGGCTCCATCATCCAGAATTCCGTTATGTGCCTTCTCGTCATAGAGTTTTCCGCGCGGAATGTAGGTCCGAGTGTGTAAACCTTACCGAGCGCCATCGCTCCGGCTTCAGCATAAAGCTGTCCGGACTGCGCAAGATATGCATCGCCCATATCGAAATATTTGGTCGAGAAGAGCGTGGACGTCCCTTCGCATGCATTAGGAGTGAATATCGGTGTATCGAAAAGCACGAAGCCGTTATCATACATGTATTCCCTAATGGCGTGAATAATCTCATTCCTTACTCGCAGTATGGCAACCTGCCTTCTCGATCTGAGCCATAGGTGCCTTTCGTCCATGAGAAATTCTATACCGTGCTCTTTGTGAGAAATAGGATAGGGTTCTGCTATTTGAATAATCTCGACGTCGGATACCTGTATCTCGTATGTGTCTTCTTTCTTATGGTGGACGACAACTTTTCCTTTAACGATGATGGAGGACTCCTGTGTCAGCGTGCCGAACTTTTCCCATACTTCCTCCGGTACTTCACTCTTAACCACAACACCCTGTATAATACCCGAGCCGTCGCGTATCTGCGGAAACATCAGCTTACCGGATGAGCGCATATTGTAGAGCCATCCTTTTAGGGTCACTTCCTGGTCTACGTAATTCTTTATATCTTTAATTCGTATTTTCTGCATTAATTAATTACATAATTTGTAAAAGCATAAAGATAGCCATTTCAGAGCTCATTTTAAATGAGTCAAATAGTGCCTATCACACCTCGTAAGTGGTCAATTCCACTTCATGTCCGTCCGGATCGTGCAGGTATATTGACTTTGCGACACCGTGGTCAGCAACCCTGATTCCCACGCCTTTAGCTTTGAGCTCTTCCTGCGCTTTAACGAAATCCTCACCGCTCACCCTGAATGCGAAATGATCCACAACCAGGTAGTCACCTTCCGGCTTACCTTTCGGATCGTCTGTTTTTGATGGAAATATCGCGATGCCTGTATTATTTTCGAGTGTGACTGCAAAAATCGGCACGCCATCCCACTGGCTTTTGAATACATGATCCAGCCCAAGCACATCCATATACCATTTCAGCGACACGGCGGGATCTTTCGCGATTATCGCTACATGGTCCAGCGTTTGTAATTTTACCATAGTTTCATTATTTGGTTTTATAAATATACATCATTCATTTTGCTATTAAACTGTAATTGGACTTTTGTACTAGTTTATATTTGAAAATATAATTTAAATGATTAAATTATATCTACACAAACTACCTCAAACATGCGGAAATTCTTTATTCTAATAATAATTTTTACAACATCGTGCAATATGAACGAAAATCAACTTTCAGAAGAAAAGCTGAATGACTTAATTGCATTCACAAAGCTTTACGGTTATATCAAATATTTTCACCCCTCATCCGAATCGAAAGGTGTTAGCTGGGATGCATTTGCCCAATATGGAACCCGGAAGATACTCGAAGCCGGTTCAAGGAAGGAGGTTATATCTACTCTTAATGAACTTTTCAGCCCTATAGCCCCCTCACTTTTGATTTATTCCGGGGATGCGGACGATGAATATCCGGTAGACAGGTATACCCCCAAAGATACGACAGGATATAGTTTGGTAATGTGGATTCATGATGGTCACGGAACTGAAACAAACCGGGATAAAGTTGAGAATGTCTATAATAGCTACATTACAAATTCAGATACAGCCGATATAAAAGATATCAAAATTATCGAGAAGGATCTGGGGAATGGAATAAAAGCAAAATTCCCCTCCGTACTTTATTCAAATGGGAAGACTTTTCCTACAGGCAATGAAACTAAAGTAACTGAATTTCAAAGGATGCTTTTCGAAGAATCAAAAAACAATTTTGTAATCGACGATAAGGCATATTTTATAGCGAATGTAATTATTACATGGAACATCTTTGAGCATTTCTTTCCCTATTTCGACGTGATCGACGAAATTGCATCCGGTCAAACCACCCGTGATGAATACTGGGGAAACATTTTGAAGAAAGCATTGAAAGAAGCATATAACAACGAATCGAAAAAAGATCATTTTGTCACGCTACAACATATTGTCTCAGCATTAAGAGATGGTCATGGATTCGTTTCACATGATGATATATCAAAGGACCGAAGCAGACCACCTTTGAAGATCGAATGGATAGAGAATTCCCCGGTGGTTGTCAAATCTAATGATGATGACAAAGATATTACAGAAGGCGACGTTATAACGGAAATTGACGGCAGAGATGTTTCGGAACTAATAAAAGAAATCGAAGAGAAAGTGTCTGCTTCCACAGATGGCTCAAAAAAAGTATCCTCCATTGAAATGGAGCTGCTGAGAGGTGAATACGAAAGCAATATCACATTAAAAGTTCGCAAACCGGACGGAAAGGAGATCACAAAAACATTTAGACGGACAGAGGGCTTATTTCCTATTATAAATTTTCCTTACTACCAGGATTTTTTTCAGATCGATTCGGGGATTTACTATGTTAATCTAACGAAGATCAAATGGGAAGTTCTCGAAAAAAAGCTCGACACTCTTGCCAATGCAAAGGGTATTATATTTGATGTACGCGGCCGGCCACAAGACAAGATGTATATTTTATTTCAGCATTTATACGATACTAATATTCATTCTTCAAGGTGGTTAATTCCAAGAATAACAGAACCTGATTTTAAAAATGTAGATTTCAGAGAATCCGGAGTGTGGGACCTCTCTCAGTTAGAGCCCCGAATTAACGGAGAAGTTGTTTTTTTGACAAATGCCCGGGCTATAAGCTACGGTGAATCCTTTATGGCAATAGTAAAGAATTACCATCTTGGGACGATCATAGGAGAGCGCACAGCCGGGACTAACGGAAATGTAAATCGGTTTTTACTTCCGGGTGGATATCAAATATCTTTTACAGGAATGAAAGTCCTAAATCACAATGATTCGAGATTTCACGGAATAGGAGTAGTTCCCGACATAGAAGTCCGTAAAACGATCAAGGGCGTGAGCGAAAAGCGTGATGAGCAAATGGAAAAAGCTCTGGAGTTTTTAAAAAACAGTAACTAAACCATTTACCAGTACCCGGCATCAAATTTCCGAATGGTGGTATTTTTACGCATAATTTGATGGAAAACAACTAACTGCCTTTACTTAAAGATATATTTTAACCATTCTTAACTTATGATTCGCTAAATCAAAAACGGAGCCATGAAAAAGACCCAAATCATCTTAGCGTTTTCTATTTTTTGTAACCTGGTGCTGGGAGCTGTATTTTACAAATCCTATGACAGTTACAAAAATTATAAAACGTTTTACGAGGACAGTCAGCGTGAGCTGGGTGTGATGTCTGACAAGTACATTAAACAACAGGACGTAAGCAACAATCTTTACAAAGAGTACAATAAGCTCAACAAGGAGCAGAAGACACTCAAAGACAAAAACAAGTACCTCTCTGCCGTAAATAAGACACTCAACAAAAAGGTAAACAGATATACTGCGGCAGGTAAGAACAACAAGAAAAAGAGCTACAAGAAAAAAAGCCGGAAGTATAAGTCAAAGAAATATAAGAAGTCCAAGAAGTATAAGAGCAAGAAAAAATACAAGAAGTCAAAAAAGTACAATAGTAAAAAGAAGTATAAAAAGAGTTATAAGCCGAAAAAGAAAAGAAGCTCATCATACAATAAGAGCTATAACTCAAGCATCAATACATACACTCCTCCCAGAAGTTACAAGCGGGAAGAATCTTCACAAAAGCTGTATAAGAATCCGCACAAATAAGAGAGAAAGTAAGACGATTTTAAAAAGGCAGGTTTTTTCACCTGCCTTTTTTATGCCCTAAATCCTGTATTTACAGCCCTGAAAAACAGCCCAATTCAGCTCTGCAAATCATTGAAAATAAATAACTAATCCATCTAAACCATTCCCATCCTCATAGCATCTTACATTAAAAATAACTTAGTAAAATGTTATCTTCAGCAATTAGAACAGATAACCCAAAATTTCAGGTGGCTGACAGCAATACAGAATTTGATCTGGTAAAACAAGCAAACGAAGGGGATAAATACGCCTTTAAAGCTTTGTTCGATCTGAATTCGTCGCGTGTCTATGCGTTTTGCCTCAGGCTTTGCGCCGACCCCGACACTGCCCAGGAGCTTACACAGGATACATTCATAAAAGCCTGGGAAAAGCTGGACAGCTTCCGTTTTCAAAGCAAATTTTCGACATGGCTGCATTCGATAGCAATGAACGAATT
Source organism: Ignavibacteriales bacterium (assembly GCA_020635255.1). Lineage (NCBI taxonomy): Bacteria > Pseudomonadati > Ignavibacteriota > Ignavibacteria > Ignavibacteriales > Ignavibacteriales bacterium. The sequence continues at coordinate 263,601 of JACKAC010000001.1, read as the reverse complement.
CCTGATGCTAAAAAGAAGCCAGAAGAGATTTTTCCAGAGGTTCATACAGACCGAGGATGTGATACAATACGAGAGATTGAACGAAGCAGAAATGCGGTCACATGGGGAAACAATCGATATAGAACGGGCGATATCGAAACTTCCCCGCCAGGCAAGAACGGTCTTCATTTTGCATGACGTCGAAGGATACCAGCACAATGAGATCTCAGAATTAATTAACATCGAAATAGGAACATCAAAAGCCCATTTACACAGAGCAAGAAAATTACTCCGGGAGGAATTAGTCAAATGAATAAGAATGAATTTTATAAACTGTTGAACGAGTACCTGGATGGGACCGTGTCAAACGAGGGTCTCAGCAGGCTGATGCAAGCTGTAGATAGCGACCCTGCGTTCAAAAAAGAGTTCGATGCATATGGCGAGACGATCAATATGGTACGCAGTATGCCGGCAGGAATCATCCCTCCAACGGGCATGTGGGATAATATCGAGAGCCGTCTCGTTGACAAAAGCTCTTCTTTCATAAAAGTCTCTGATAACTTCTATACCTTTAATCAGCCGGAATTAACCGATATAAACTATACCGAGATAAATAAGCAAAGGACGCAGCAGCTTCCTACCCGCTATATAGTAACAGGACTTATTGCGGCAGGATTGATCATTGCGTTTATGTTTGGAATAAAAGACTTCATCTCAAACCAAAATGACCAGCTTGGAAGCCAACAGCTTGCCGCTCTGGATACATACTGGCTCGTCTCCAACGTAAAGGGCGCGCCGACAGTGGATGACAAGTTAGTTGCGGGAGTCGATAGCGTAAAGATCGGTGACTGGCTTGTAACAGACGATACTTCACAGGCAGTATTAAAAGTATCCGACATAGGAACGATCGTAGTCGATCCGGGTTCAAAGGTCCGCATTATAAAAAGTGATGCGGGTGAGCACAGGATAATCCTTGAGTATGGTACCATATCGGCAAACATAAACGCCGCTCCGAGGACATTCTTCGTCGAGACAAAATCGGTAACAGCTGTCGATCTTGGATGTTCATACTCACTCTCTATGGACAAGAAAGGTGACGGAATACTATTCGTAAAAGAAGGAATGGTAGAGCTGACATCCGACAAACGTAATACACTTGTAAGCGCCGGCAAATACTGTCTCACAAAGAACGGGATGGGACCGGGTACTCCCTACAGAGACGATTCATCGATCGAATTCAAGCGCGCTTTACTTGATTATGATTTTAAAAACGGCGGAGCAGCGGCTCTAAATAAGATCCTGCAGACAGCCAGAAAAACGGACGCTGTTACACTGCTCAACCTTATGCCTTTCGTAGATAAGAACAGTAAGGAAAAAGTATATGCAAAACTTGCATCCCTCGTTCCTACTCCGGGAGACCTTCCAAAGGACAGCATATACTACTTCGATTATAAGAAGATGAACGAGTGGATAGATGATATTACGCGTGAAGTCAACAAGGAAATGGAAAAGATGAACAAGGAATTATACAATATGAATTATAATTTCAATTTCAACTTCGACAGCCTGAAATACTCGGACGAAATGAGGAAGGAGCTTGAAGTTGAAATGAAGGAGCTGCAAAAGGAGCTCAAAGAATCCATGAAAGAGTTTCAATTCGATCAGGAAGAGTTCAAACGTGACATGGAAGAAATGAAGAAGGAATTGAAAGAGAACCTTAAGAATAACGAGTACTTTAATAGCGAAGAATTTCAGCGGGATATGGAGGAATTGCAACAGGAAATGAAAGAAAACAGCGAGTACTTTGACAGCCAGGAATTCCAGAAGGAAATGGAACAGATGCAGAATGAATTGAACAACAGTATCAAGGAATCCATGAAGAGCCTGGAATATCTCAACAGCGAGGAATTTCAGGAGAAACTCAATGAAGAGATACAAAAAGATATCGAAAAAGAACAGAAAAGGATAGAGCAGGAATACAAATACAAGTACAAGGATTCGGAAGATGAAGACGATGACGGTGAAAACTTTGACTTTGACAATAACGATGAAGACGATTAATTAAATTTAGTTTACTCCTCACTCCGATAATCGGGATAGCAATATCCCGAATTAGTAAATAGCCATCTTAATGCGACTTGAGATGGCTTTTTTATTTGTTATTTATTATTTTAAAAAACTCGCCACAGAGACACAGAGTACTCAGAGATGGATCAAAATATTATTACTGAAAAGATTATTGGTTGTGCAATCGAAGTTCATAAGAATCTGGGACCAGGTTTGCTGGAGTCAGTTTATGAAAATGCTTTATGTTTTGAGTTGGAGAATTCTAAGCTAAAGTTTGAATGTCAAAAGATACTCCCTGTAATTTATAAAGGAAAAACTTTAGGCAATTTCAAAATCGATATTTTAGTTGAGGATTCGATCATTCTCGAATTGAAAAGCGTCGAGAAACATGACCCTTTATTTGAAGCACAAATATTAAGTTATATGAAATTGGGGGGATATAAATTAGGATTATTGCTAAATTTCAATACGACACTTCTGAAAAAAGGAATACAAAGATTCATTTTATAAACTCAGTGACCTCTGTGTCTCTGTGGCAAATCAATATTATCATGGATAAATTTAACCGCCGTAAATTCATAAAATCCGCTTCGCTTGCATCGCTTGGAAGCGCTTCACTGCTTGCCGCCGCCTGCAGTAAAAAAGAGGGCGACCATAATGTAAGCGTAAATATTAACACGAATGAAACCTATGAATGGAAAATGGTAACTACGTGGCCTCCTAATTTTCCCATATTTACAGACCGTCTAAATGAGTTTGCCAAAGCCGTCGAAAAGATGTCGTCGGGCAGGATGAAGATACAGGTTTATGGCGGGGGTGAACTGGTTCCGCCTTTTGAATCATTCGAGGCGGTGTCTCAAGGAACAGCCGAGATGGGACACGGAGCGGCTTACTACTGGGCAGGAAAGTCACCGGTGATGCAGTTCTTTACCAGTGTGCCCTTTGGAATGAACGCACAGCAGACGAACGCATGGCTTTATTACGGCGGAGGACTGGACCTATGGCGCGAGGAATATGCTAAATATAACCTTACAACATTTCCCGGCGGGAATACCGGCGGTCAGATGGGAGGCTGGTTTAATAAAGAGATAAATACAATTGCGGACTTTAACGGGCTAAAAATACGTATGCCCGGTCTCGGCGGTAAGGTTGTTACAAAAGCCGGAGCAACATCTATCCTCTCTCCCGGCGGGGAAATCTATACAAATCTGGAGCGCGGAGTGATCGACGCTACCGAGTGGATCGGACCTAACCATGACTATGTGATGGGCTTTCATAAAATTGCAAAATATTACTATTATCCCGGCTGGCATGAGCCATCTGCCTGTTGTGATCTATTCATAAACAAAGCCACGTTCGATAAACTTCCCGCTGAACTTCAGGACATGATTTCGGAAGGAGCCGCCGCTCTTAATGTGGAGATGCTATCGGATTTTGAAACAAAGAACTCCGAATATCTTATTAAAATAAAACAGGAGAGCGGTGTCGAGCTAAAGGAGTTCCCACAGGAAGTTCTGGATAAACTACAGGAGCTCACCGCTGAGGTAATTAACGAGATCACTAATTCCAATGCAGACTGTAAGAGGGTTTATGATTCCTATAAGCAGTTTTATGATAATATTGCTCAGTGGTCATCGCTAGTAGACCGAAATTATCTTGCGGGGCAAAATACTGCTCCCGAAAAGAAAGAGGAAGAGAAGAAACCAGCTTAATTATTTACCTATTGCAGAGGGAAGCCAGAGAGCCAGGTCCGGAAATATCACGATCGTTAAAACACACACCAACTGTATAACCACGTATGGTATAACTCCCCGGTATAACTGCGCAGTCTTTATTTCAGGAGGCGCAACACCCTTTAGGTAGAATAACGCGAATCCAAAAGGCGGAGTAAGAAAGGACGTCTGCAAATTCATCGCTATCAAAATTCCTATCCATATCAGATTTATCCCAAGATGCTCTAATATAGGTGTGATAACCGGAATAACTATAAACGTTATCTCGATGAAATCTATAAAAAATCCGAGAATGAATATAACTACCATCACAATCGCGAGAAAGATATGCGGCTCCAGGTTAGAGTGAACTATCATTTCCGTAAGGTACCTATCACCATGCATCCCCCTAAATACAAGTGAAAATGCCGATGCTCCCACCAGTATTAAAAATACCATGCTTGTTATAGAAGTGGTCCTTCTCATTACCTGCTGCAGTACAGGCATGCTGAATTTCCTCCTTACCAACGTAAGCACTGTGGCACCTAATGCACCTACTCCCGCGGCTTCCGTTGGGGAAGCTATTCCCGCAAATATCGAACCCAGCACTGCTATTATCAGTATCCCCGGCAATAGGAACGCCTTGAATACCCTGCTAGCCATCCCCTTTTCTTTGAATTTTGTTACTTCATTATCCGGCATGGCAGGCATACTGTTTGGCGACAGCCTGCTCTTAAACACTATCCATAAAAGGTAAAGTAATACAAGCAGTATGCCCGGTATGACGGCACCAACAAAGAGGTCACCCACTGAGATATTCATCACGCTTCCTAGCAATACTAAGATTATGCTCGGTGGAATGATCTGCCCTAGTGTACCGGATGCCATTATTATCCCTGTGGATGCTTCCGGTGAGTATTTTCTTTTTAGCATGACGGGAAGGCTGAGGACTCCCATCGTCACAACCGTTGCCCCGACGATACCGGTGGATGCTCCAAGTAAAGCTCCAACAAGCAATACCGAAATTGCCAGACCGCCGTTCATCTTGCCGAATAAAAGCGCCATCGTCTCAAGCAATTCCTCCGCGATCCCCGACCGTTCCAGCATTACCCCCATAAATATAAATAACGGCACTGCTATCAAAACATAATTGCTCATTACACCCCATATACGAAGCGGTAATAAATTAAAGAAATCGAAACCAAAGATGATAACGCCGAAAATTACCGAAACCCCGCCGAGTGTAAACGAAACCGGGTATCCCATTAAAAGCAAAATAAGAACCACAAGAAAGAATAATACGGGGAGGAGTTCGCTCATACTTTGGGAGTTTCGTTAGCAGGTTTGCTCGATGGAAATTCTCCGGGCTTGACTATCTCAAGGAGTGATTTTAAAGCCATTGCAAATCCCTGCAGGAGAATCAGGAAAAATGAGATCGGTATGAACGCTTTAAGTACGTACCGCGCGGGAAGCCCCCCTGCATCAGGTGAAGTTTCACCCATATTGAATGACATCTCTACGAAGTTTTGCGAGGAAATGATCACTATCAAAACAAAGGGAATGAGGAATAAAATACTTCCAATGAAATTTACGATTGCTTTCCCACGTTCAGAATAGCGGGAATAGAAAAGGTCTATACGGACATGCTCGTCGAGCTTTAGCGTGTATGCCGCACCTCCGAGGAATATCAGCGCAAATAGATGCCATTCCGATTCCTGGAGCGCTACACTGCTTTCATTGAATAGATACCGTGTGATAACGTCAAAGCAGACTACGGCAACGAGAATTACTGTAAACCAGGAAAAGAAGTGCCCCGTTTTCTCACTTATGCTGTCTGCAAGACGTATATATCCCCGGATGAACTTCATAGCGTAAAAATAACGATATTAATATTACATTTAAAGCATTTGAGAAGGTAATAAAAAAGGCAGCTCCCGAGTTAATCTCAGGCGCCGCCTTGGGTGCGGGTAAAGAAAAAAATCAGAACTGTTTTACGCGGTAAACCATGCCCATGTATGTGGCCGAAAGCTTACTTGGATCCGAGTCAAAGAGCGTGCTCCTTATGCTGGCGCTAATGAATCCATTAAATACGCCCAGCCTGTGCGCGCCAAAAACATCGAATGTTTTTTCAAAGACCCTGTCCCAGTTGCTTCCGTTCTGTACTTCGGATGTCATTTCAAATCTTACCCTGTGAAATCTGTGCGGGTTTTTGGGCCAGTGGAAAAGTACTATATCCTTATCAGCCTGGTTGCTGGTCAGGTATACTTTTACATTTACCTGGTCCCCCGGTCTGACCTTAAAAATACCCTCACCGCCAAAAAGCCGTGTAAGATACTTATTCGTCGTGAAGTCCGGTCCGTTTAGTGTTATCTCAAGGTTTCCGTTCTTATAGATCTCTACCTTGTTCATCACTATGTTGTCCTTGCCCGTCATTGGCGAGGTCGTTTGACCATCTATAGCAGAAACTTCATACACTCTCCACCTGAACCTCGGGTTTGGACTATTGCCGATCTTCTTAAAGCTCACAAACCTTTTCTGCTCCCGTGTAAAAGGTTTGCGCACGGAATCGATAACACCTCCCGTGCTGTAGATCAAAATTAATTCTCCTGTCACCGTTCTCGTAACCTCCACCTGCTTAGCGGTATCGCCCTTGCTCGAAATGCTCGTATTGATGCTCACATTCGTTACTATGTGACCCCATTTGATCAAAGAATCGATTGGGACCGCACCCGGATAATCTTCTTCTGCTCCCTCGGATTCAAAATCAGTGACCTCGGAAGACATCAGGTTATCCTCGTCATCTTCGTTACTGCTGAATGCGCTCATTATTGCAGTCGATTGGAGGTATTCATCATCGGTCATTTCCGTTGTACTGACAGAGGAATCCTGGCACCCATAGAGGTACAGCCCGGCAAGTATCAGGCTCAGTATCAGAAAAAACCCGATGTGTTTACGCGGTGTTTTCATTTTTACTCCCTTTATTATAATTTTTTAACACATTTGTTTGACACCATAACATAGGATTGGTTTAATAACCAAAATCCGACCAAAACACACCTATTTTTCTATTAAATTGTTTTAATAATATGTATATTTTATCCTCTGCAAAGGGTATAAAGATTTCAAATCATAAATATTAATTCACAAAAATGAATTACCTAAGGAATTTTTACAGAAGTTTAATTCTGCTTCTAATACTTACTATTCCCGTAATTGTTAACGGACAAACAAGAATCGTTACCGAGGGAAAATACACTTACAAAGTCGTCGATGGTGACCCTCTAAATGCGAGGATATACACTCTCGGCAACGGGCTGACCGTGATGATGACAGTATATAAAGACGAACCACGCATACAAACCTATATCCCCGTAAAAGCCGGCAGTAAGAATGATCCTGCCGATGCAACCGGGCTCGCTCACTACCTAGAACATATGCTATTCAAAGGTACAAGCCGGATCGGTACAAGGGATTTTTCCGTGGAGAAACCTTTGGTTGACGAAATAATAGACTTATACGAACAATATAGAAGCACAACAGACCCCGGTGAAAGGGAAATGATATATAATAAAATAGACAGCGTCTCATTGCTGGCATCGAGCTATGCGATTGCGAATGAATACGATAAAATGTGCGAATTCATAGGCGCTACCGGCACCAATGCCTGGACATGGATGGAAGAGACCGTTTACGTGAATAACGTCCCCTCTAACCAGCTGGATAACTTCATCACTATGGAAGCTGAACGCTTCCGCGAGCCTGTAATGAGACTATTCCATACGGAGCTTGAGGCAGTTTACGAAGAAAAGAACAGAAGCCTGGACAATGATTACAACAAAGCATATGACAAGATGTATGAAGAGCTCTTCAAAAAGCACCAATACGGCACGCAAACGACAATTGGTACAATCGACCACTTAAAAAATCCGTCTATCAAGAAAGTGCTGGAATATTACGATACCTACTATGTACCAAACAACATGGGTATAGTATTGGCGGGAGATTTTGATCCTGACGAAGCGATCCGCATTGTCGATGAAAAATTCTCCTACATGCAGCCAAAAGATATTCCGGTTTACACACCACCGGTCGAAGATCCGATCACCCAGCACAGGGAGTACACTGTTTACGGACCCAACGCTGAAACGGTATTCATGGGGTACAGGTTCGGTGGAAGGAACAGCTCAGATTTCGATTATATCACGCTGATAGATATGATACTCAGCAATAGCAGTGCCGGACTTATAGATCTAAATCTCGTACAGGGGCAAAAGGTACTCTCTGCGGGATCGAGCGTTTCGGATTTCAAAGACTACTGTGTATTCGAGCTTTCCGGAACACCAAGAGAAGGTCAATCCCTCGAAGACGTAAAAGACAAGATCCTGTCACAGGTAGACCTTATCAAAAAAGGTGACTTCCCGGACTGGATGCTGGATGCGGTAATAAACAACCTCAAACTCGATCAGACACAGGGTTATGAAAGCAACAGGAACAGAGGATACGCACTCGTAGATGCATTCAAAAATGGCGTGGAGTGGGAAGACTATGTAAATACTTTAAACAGGCTATCGAAAATTACAAAGCAACAACTGGTTGATTTCGCGAATGAGAAATTTGGTGATAATTATATTGCTGTATATAAAAAGACCGGTGAAGACCCTGACAAACAGCAGGTGGATAAACCAAAGATCACACCCATTAATCTCAACCGTGATGAAAAATCTCCTTTTGTTGAAGCTTTCGAGCAAAATGTACCCGCAAATATCGAGCCCGTATTTCTCGACTACAAAGACGACATCGGCAGATTTAACGTGGATAATGACGTTCCTGTTTATTACTTAAAAAACACCGAGAACAATCTGTTCAATCTATACTACATTCTCGATATGGGAACCAACAATGATAAGTCACTTGGTGTCGCGATCGCATATCTTGAGCTCCTAGGTACCGACAAATATACTCCTGCGGAAATTCAGCAGGAATTCTTTAAACTCGGCTGTTCATACAGCGTATTCAGCTCGACTGACCAGGTGTACGTGAGCCTCAGCGGTTTGAATGAGAATTTCGTTCCGGCATTGACTTTATTCGAGGATCTGCTGGCAAATGCAAAACCGAATAAAGAAGCCCTGGATAATATGATCCAGGATATTTTCAAAGCCAGAGACGATAATAAGCTTTCGAAAAATTCTATCAGAAATGCAATGTTCAGCTACGGCAGATACGGGAAAAAATCTCCCGCTACGAACATCCTCTCAGCAGATGAATTAAATGCTTTAAAACCGTCTGAACTTACTAATAAGATAAAAGATCTGTTATCATACAAACATAAGATATTCTACTACGGCCCGGAAAGTGAGGCACAGGTAAAGAACATATTAAATGAGAACCATAAAGTGCCTTCGGAATTTAAAGAATACCCGCCGGAGACAAAATTCACCGAACAGCCGACCAGCCGCCGCAAAGTTTATGTGGTAAATTATGACATGGTGCAGGCTGAGATAGTAATGATGTCAAAGAAAGGTAAATATGACAAAAATATCGAAGCGGCCAATGAGCTTTTCAATAATTACTTCGGTACGCTTACATTTACCGAGATCAGGGAATCAAAAGCGCTCGCATACTCAGCCTTTGCTTTCCTTACGTCACCGCGTAATCTGGAAGACTCTAAATACTTTTACTCTTACATCGGTACACAGGCGGACAAGCTTCCCGAAGCAATGGCAGGCATGACAGAACTCATCAAAGATATGCCTCTTGCGGAGAATTCCTTTAATGCATCTAAGAGCGGAATACTAAACCAGATACAAACAGAGCGTATTACCAAAGCCGATATTTTATTTAATTACCAGGCGGCACAGAAACTCGGACTGGATTATGACATTCGCAAGGACGTTTATTCCCAGGTGAAAAATATGACCATGAGCGATCTGAAAAATTTCCATGACAGCTATATCGCAAATAGCGATTATACCATACTGGTACTCGGAGCCAAAGATAAACTGGATATCGAAACGCTGAAAAAATATGGTGATGTGGAGTTCCTTACACTGGAAGATATATTCGGATATTAAAACTCATATAACGAAAAAAGCCCCTCTTTGCAGGGGCTTTTTTGTTTAGAAGTTGAAGTTCACATTAAGTAGTTTACTCCCCTTTAGCATCTGTACCTTTATATCCTCACTCACGTCGAAATCATACAAGTGAGCATCTACATATGCGTCCACCATATTAATTACATAAAATAAGGCAAAGTAGATTATAAACTCATCTCGCTTATCTTTGAAATCATCTCTTTGTTCCTTATATGTAGAGTTACCATTTGGATCGCTTGCCTGAGATTGAACATATAGATCTTCGTATTGATTATACTTGTCATTGTATCTGTATATCTCATAACCCAGGTATCCGCCAACTCCGAGGATTATCGGTATTTTCCAGTATGATGTATTATACAGCTGACCGGCTCCCGGAACGAGCGCGGATAATCCCACCGCAACCCATGGATTCTTTTTCATTTTAAATGACTTCGGCTGCTTCTTCTTCGGAGGTGAAACAGTGTCGCTTTTTAATGAATCATACTGCGCGTTGATGAGCTCGAGCTTGGGGAATGAATTCTGCGGGAATGCTTTGCCGGATATGCCAATAATAACTACAGCCAATATTATCTTTAAGACTTTCATCCGAATGAAAATAAAAAAGCATTCCAAAAATTGGAATGCTTTTAAAATTACTATTTATGGATAACCTATTTCTGGTTATTCTCAGGATTGCTTTGATCCTGTGGATTCTGCTGTTGCTGCTGGTTTGTCGGAGGCACCTGGTTTTGGGGAGGTGTTGATTGTGGTCCCGGAGGTACCTGATTTTGTCCGGCTTTTTGCTGAATGATACTTTCCTCTACACCTGATGAGGAATTACTGATATAGATGTTTAGCAATAAGCTTCCGAGCAGAAATATTGTTGCCAGGATGATCGTAAATCTTTGTAAGAAATCGGAGGTCCTTCGGGCACCAAACATTGTGGTCATGCTGGATCCGGCTCCTGCCAGTCCTGCCAATCCTCCGCCTTTTGAAGCCTGCATCAGTACTACACCCATAAGCACTACACAGACTAATACGAGAACTATTATTAATAATGTAACCATAGCCTTCAAAGTACCGCTATTATTAAAAATATACAAGTCATATATCTCACGGTTTTAGTCATAGAATTTCTCATCTTCTTACTCAGATTTTTTCATCTGGAGACTGAACTAAAAACAAAAATTTAACAAATACTTTATACATAAAACTAGATGTTGATTTAATGCAATAAATGAATTAATTTTGCTGGTATTATTTTAGTTAAACCATTAAAAGGAAGACAATGGCTAAAGCAACAAAGAAAGCAGCTAAGAAAAAAGCAGCTCCTAAAAAGAAAGCAGCACCAAAGAAGAAAGCTGCTCCTAAAAAGAAAGCTGCAAAGAAGAAAGCAGCTCCTAAAAAGAAAGCTGCTCCTAAGAAAAAAGCTGCAAAGAAGAAATAAGGCAGCTTAAGCTTTATGGTTTTATATTTGATAACGCAACCCCAGGGTTGCGTTATTATTTTATACCCCTCACTCCCGGACTTTTTGAATTTCAATTTGACATATTAGTTTCTAATTTAATCCATAGCACATGTGTTTCTACAAATAAACCAGTGAATAATGGATGCAGAAAAGTTTATAATAGGAAATGAATTAGTTTCCTCTCCCGAAACAAAAGATATAATCAATCCCTATACAAACCAGGTCGTACGAAAAGTTTATAAAAGCTCTAAGCAGGACATAAACCGCGCGCTGGACTACCTTACGGGGATTTTCCCGCGCTACAGGGATACACCTACATATATAAAGGCTTCCTTGCTGGAGGGTATCTCTAAAAAGATCTCCGAACGCAGAGAAGACCTCGCTATGCTGATAACGCTTGAAACGGGTAAACCCATAAGGTTCTCACGTATCGAGATCGACCGTGCTATCCTAACCTTTAAACTCGGTTCCGAAGAATCTAAACGCATAGAGGGTGAGGTATTGGATCTCGACCTGCTAAAAGGCTCCGAAGGAAAAATGGGCATCGTTAAGAGATTCCCGCTCGGTGTTATACTCGCCATCACGCCGTGGAATTTTCCCATCAACCTCGTTGCGCACAAACTCTCGCCTGCCCTCGCATCGGGCAATACCATCCTGTTAAAACCCGCATCGACATCTATGACATGCGGTATAGAGCTGGTCAAAATAATAAAAGAAGCCTCCGCTGAGCTCGGACTGGATTACTGCCCGGTAAATGTCGTCACGGCATCGGGTGGTGAAATAAACGAATTTCTGGATGACAGCCGTGTTAAACTTATCAGCTTCACGGGAAGCTCATCTGTCGGCTGGGGTATACGGAAAAAAGCCGTGAAACAAAAAGTATCACTCGAACTCGGCGGTAACGCCGGAGTTATCGTGGATAAGGATGCTGATATCCCTACCGCCGTCGCGAAAATAATCACCGGCGCATTCGGTCAGGCTGGACAAAGCTGTATCTCCGTACAGCGGGTTTTTGTCCATAATGACATAATGGACAGCTTCCGCTCTAAATTATTGGAAGAAACGGCAAAGATAAAATTCGGCGATCCATTCGATGAAAATACCCTCTCCGGTCCTATGATAGAGCAAAAAGAAGCCGAACGCATACAGGAATGGGTAAACGAAGCCAAAGATTCGGGCGCAAATATTTCCGCCGGAGGCAATCGAAACGGAGCAGTTTTCGAGCCTACTATCGTGGAAAAAGCATCACCTGATCTAAAAATAAATGCGGACGAGGTATTTGCTCCCCTCCTCACGTTAACAGGATTCAGCGATTTCAAAGAAGCCGTAAAAATGGTAGGTGATTCGGAATACGGACTGCAGGCAGGAGCATTTACCAATGATCTCCATAATGCTTTATACGCATATGATAATATCGAGGTGGGCGGTGTCGTCATAAACGACGTCCCTACATATCGAATGGATTCTATGCCGTACGGAGGTTCCAAGGATTCCGGTAATGCCCGCGAAGGCATAAAATACGCCATCGAAGAAATGACTGAGAGAAGGATTTTGGTTTTAAGTAAATAAATATTATTGTTAATTTGTACAATGAATAAAGACAGCAAAATAACGGTTTTTGGCGGAACGGGGATGCTTGGGGGCGCTGTAGTGCGTCGCCTCAAAGACAAGGGCTATACTAATATCAAGACACCTTCGCGCAAAACCGGCATAGACCTCCTGATAAAAGAAAATGTTGATCGATACTTTAAGGAAGAAAAGCCTGAATATGTTTTTATGACGGCAGGACTTGTAGGTGGGATTCTCGCCAATAACACACGGCAGGCTGATTTTCTTTATCAGAATGCAATAATGATACTCAATGTCCTTGAAGCATTAAAAGAATACGCGCCGGAATGCAAACTTCTCTATACCGGATCCACGTGCATCTACCCAAAGGAAAATCCACAGCCGATCAACGAGAACCGCTTTATGATGGGACCGCTCGAAGAAACTAATAAAGGATATGCTGTCGCGAAAGGAATGGGCATTGTAGCGTGCGAGCTTTACCGCAATCAATACAATATAAATGCTGTCGCCGCCATGCCGACAAATCTATACGGACCGGGCGATAATTATGACCTGCAAAATTCTCACTTCATCGCCGCTATGACACAAAAATTCATTAATGCCAAAACCAAAGGCGATAAACTTGTCTTCTGGGGTACAGGCAAACCACGCCGTGAAGCATTATATGTGGATGATTGTGCGGACGCATGTATCTACCTCATGGAAAACTATAACGATCCCGAAATTGTAAATATCGGAACAGATTTCGATCACTCGATAAAAGAATATATAGATATCGCTAAAAAGGTTTTTGAATATGATGGTGAGATAGAGTGGGACACGACGAAACCCGACGGTATGTACGAAAAACGCACGGACATTTCCCGCCTGAAATCAATTATGCCTGAGTTCGATCCGAGACCATTCGAGGAAGGATTAAAGGAAGTATTAAAGATCGATTTTGGAGTGGAAGTCTAGCCCTTTATATATTTCTCTGCTTTTTTACGAACTATATCACCGTAGTTCTTATTCTCCAGCTTACTCTCCAGCCATGAGACGTAATCAAAGTACAAAGCGCCGGACACCTCATACGGATCATCCATAAATTTCGTAATATGATACTTACTCTCATCGAATAGCTCCATTAGCTCCTTTTGAGTAATATTGTTCAACACCCTCTTAAAAAAATCTAGTAGGAATTTCTCGAATCTATACTCGAGTTTCCTGGATACAAGATACCTGTATGTTGACCGTATCAGAAAATCCAGATGTTCGGTATTTCCCAGTTCGTAATGCATTATAATACTTATCAGTTTTGCCGAGAGGTATAGCTCCTTTCTCTGCTCCGGCTCACCTTCATTGATTATCCTGTTTGCATACTCAAGCGCCTCCTTATATTTCCCTGCCCCGAAATATATTAATGCTGTGAAATAATATGCGAATGTCAGCTCCCGTGGATCATACGTATCCTTCATTTCCTCCACTTCAAATATGTATGGTTTGGCAAATTTCACTCCCTCGTTATAACTACCCAGAGCATTATAATACAAAAGCTGGTGCTTGCGAATCAATACATCCAGCATCCTATCATAATCCGTCATCCTTCCCCGCGTTTTTACATACGACTTATACTTTTTCATAACCTCATCATACTTACGGTACTCTTTTACGTACAAACAACCGGATAACTGGTTGTGTATCATTAGAACATAGTTCGTGTGTCGTCTCTTCCTCTCCGCAGGATTACTTTCATAGAGATTCTCCAGGTCGAGTATATAATCATAATAGCTTTTGAAATCCCTCACAAAAGAGAAATAACCGATGTAAATATCATAAAAGAATGTCTTATTATAAAAAGTATGGAGCAAATCGGGTTCCTGCATTACCGGTGCATCAAGGAGTTCTTTAAACTGTGCTGCCGTTTGTTCCTCTCTTGCGTGCCCGGCTGACATTAGTAGTGATGCCGCCTTGCCGTATATGATCCTCAGCTCGGTAGATTCGTTCAGTACAGTTATTACCATCTTTTCCTCTTTATATATCTTATCCATCTTTTCCATCATATTTTCATCTCCCTTTTCCAGCAGATGATTCTTTTCCCACTGAAGTAGCTCGTAGAGCTTATGATAATTCTCGGTAGAATAGGCCAGCTTCTTTGCGCGCAATAGAAGTTTCTCGCTCTGATCGAATAATGATTTATCGAATAGCACCTGTATCCCCTGTACCATATCATGGAGACGCGCATTATCGGTTTCATCCAGAATGAAATGAACGAGGTTTCTTAGAATTGAATTGTAAAGAAAATTTTTCGCAACCGAGAGCTGGTTCAAAAACTTCTCACCTTTTAGCGCCTCCTTTAGCTTTTCCTCATCATATCCTTTTCCCTTTTTTACCTGCGCATCTACCGCATCGAAGAGCTTTATATATGACCGCTCACTTGACCCGAACGTTTTGGAATGCTTTCTGAAATAGCTTTTTTCGGTTTTTGAGAGAGACTTAATAAGGTTGTAAAGGTCTTCTGAGATCTTTTTCATGCCCGGTAAACGCTAATTTTAAAATCCTATTAAATGCCGATTCTGGCTAAATATTGAGGTTTTTGAACGAGACTGCATTCAATGAACACTAATTTATGAGAAAATTCGGTTTTATAAAATTCATTTACAAAAATATTTTTATACCGTGAATGAAAAAGCCGGGGCAAATAATCAAGATGGACAAACTCAAAGACCTCAACCGAAGAAGGAAAAGACCGCGCGGAAGAAATCCGAAGATCATCGAGATCAATAACGGACCGCTTAATAGAACACTTTTATTAAAAAAGAGATATATCTAATTCTAAAACCAAAAAAGGAATGAAGGAAATGAACCAAAACCCAAAATCTCATTTTTTGAAGTTTCCTCTCCGAAAACGCGACAAACCCGAAAAGCGTAGCAGTAACCAGCAGAACCGTTTTATTTTTACTCAGTTTTTCGGTGATGTCTACGCCCGGAGAAAATCGGTTATGTTTGTAAAAGCATTAATTCTGCTCCCGCTCTTTATGTCACTGCCGGTATTGCAGGCATGTTCCGGAGGAAATCAGAGTGTTACAAGTTCTTCGCCTGCAGGCAAATATGAATTCGTAATGTACGATTCATCTGACAGCAGACTGCTTGACGGCATGATCACCCTCAGAAAAACTGACACAACGTACGTGTCGGATATCACCATCAGTAATAAGTACGCGGATTTCTACAGCTATGGAAATATGAAGTCCGCTAAAAACTATACTCATTACAATAAGAATGAGAAAACTTTATTCATAAATATGAACCCGTCCAGTACTGATGATAACATCTTTATCACCCTCACTTCCGCCGGTAACGAATTGAATGGGAACTGGACACATACGACTATTGCCGGTGATATGGGTAAAGGGAAATTCACAGCAAAAAAATTAAAATCAAACAACTAAAATAAAAAGAAATGAAATCAAGAACATCGATACTTACTGCATTAGCCTTGGTGGTATTGGTAAGCCTGTATAGCTTTACCTCCCATGATAAGGAACTCAGCGATAAGCTGGATTTTCAAACAACACAGATCAGTTATCTGAAAAACACGGTTAAAAACGTTAACCAGACAATTAAAGAAAGAAAGTTATCCGTTAATTTCACTGAAATAAATTTATTCAATTCCTCCCCAACGAGGGATTCACGAAGCGCGGACGAATTCGTTACGGATGCCAGCTTCCTTGATATCAAGACTGAAGTACTTGATCAAATCAAC
This sequence comes from Ignavibacteriales bacterium, assembly GCA_020635255.1. Taxonomy (NCBI): domain Bacteria; kingdom Pseudomonadati; phylum Ignavibacteriota; class Ignavibacteria; order Ignavibacteriales; species Ignavibacteriales bacterium. The sequence continues at coordinate 246,990 of JACKAC010000001.1, read as the reverse complement.
TTGACAAAGCCCGAAGACCTGACTTTGAATATCCCACTTAATGATGGAAGCACTATACAGGTCGATCTTACCAAAAATGATATCCTTGCGGAAGGTTTTAATATTAGCGATATAACCGGCGGTACTATACATTCGTACACCCCGGGTTTATACTACAAAGGTGTAGTCCGCGGTAAGGAACTCTTCACACTCGCCGCTATAAGCATTTTCAAAGATCATGTAATGGGAATAATATCGGACGAGAGAGGAAACTGGAATCTCGGACCGGTTAAGGACAAAAACAACAAGAATACAAATGAATATATATACTATAACGATGTGGATATGCTGAAAAAGAATGAATTTAAATGCGGAATTGAAGGCATCGAAGAAGAATCTACATTTCCTGTAAAAGAAAATCCCGAAAATACTCAGCTGGGAAATGGCTTAGACAATCCTTCGACCGTTCCATTAAAAGTCTATTTCGTTGCTGATTACTCTCTCTATGTTGCCGCGAACGGAAATCTACAGACACTAGCCGATTATATAACCGGGTTCTTTAATTCGGTCTCAGCGATCTATCAGAATGAAAGCATCCCATTCCAGATAGCATATATCGCCGCATATACACAGCAGGACCCAATGGCAAATGCGCCTGGCACGTATGAAATGAGACAAATATTCGGCGCGCAGATCCAGAATAACATGCAGGGCGGTGACATCGCAAATCTCCTCTCCATCAGGACCGATGTATCTGGGGGACTTGCTTACATCAGAAGCCTCTGTCAGCCTTACAACCCGGCGGACTCATCGGGAAGCTACTGTGTTTGTGTGATCGAAGGCAATTACCAGCCGTACCCTAACTACTCATGGACAGTAACGGTAGTAGCACACGAAATGGGACACAATACCGGATCGAGACACACTCATGCATGTGTATGGCCCCGTCCGGGTGGAGGTGTAGGTCCAATTGACACCTGTATAATTAATGCTGAGAATTCTACTTTCTCGGGATTCCCTGAGGCATGTGTACCTATCCAGCCCGTGCAGGGATGCTATTCACCGGCAAATGGAACCGTCATGAGTTATTGCCACTTCTGTAATACAACGTACCTCGGCAATGGATTTGGTCCCCTCCCCGGTGATACTATCAGACTTAGATTTATGCAAGCACAGAACTGTCTTATAGGGATACAGAATATTAGTTCACAGATTCCGGATGGATTTTCGTTAAAACAGAACTATCCGAATCCATTTAACCCCTCTACAAAAATTGAATTTAATATTAAAAGCAGTGGATATGTAAAATTGGCAGTATATGACATGCTTGGTAAGGAGGTCGGAACCCTTGTCAATGGTGACCTGACTCCCGGAACGTACCAGTACACTTTTGAAGCGCAATCGCTTCCGAGCGGAGTTTATTTTTACAAACTTGAGACAAACGGGTTCACGGAAACAAAGCGGATGATTCTTCTGAAGTAAATTTCATTACTTCATTCCTCCGGGAAAGCCCTTCATCTGATGGAGGGCTTTCTCTTTATTATACTCCCGCAACTTTACTTCTTCTTTCCATCATTACATTATCCCGCCATACGTCGCCCATCTTTCCCATTTTCTCACGAATTCCTATTACTTTGAAACCGACTTTTTCATGAAGCTTTATGCTCGCTGTATTCTCCGGGAATAAAACCGAAAGCAGACTCCATATCCCATTCTTCTCCGATTCCGGTATCAACACATCAAATAACTTCTTACCGACACCTTTACCGCGGTGATCCTCATGTATGTAGATACTGACCTCCATTATCCCTAGATATACTTTCCGTGTCGATGTAGGGATTAATGCTATCCATCCTGTTACCATGCCATCTTCTACAGCAACGAACCTGCATGTATCGAGATGCTTTTTATCCCACTCTTCCCATGACGGCGCTTCCGTCTCAAACGTGGCATTCCCCGTCATGATCCCCTGCTCATATATCTGCTTTACTTCATCCCAGTGCTCCGGTAAAAGCTTTACGATCTCCATCAGCGCCCGTCGTCTTCTCCCTTATACCAGCTTAACTCATCATACATTCCCTTTAGCTCCAATGCCCGCTTCCTTATAACTTCCATCCTTGCTCCCGATGCCAGCATCGGATACATCGTACCGCCCCCCATTATCTCATACACATACTCATAGTAACTGCTGATAGCCTGCATTTCCTTATCACGGAAGGTTATCCATTCACGTTGTGCTTCCCTCAGATCCTCCTTAGCCTTATCTCCCAGCACGTCCATTAACAGCTTGTAATTCTTATTCAGCTCGATATCCCAGAGCACAGCCGCGCTGTCGGCACACATTATCATACCCATAGTGGACCCGTTTGAGTCTATGCAGTTTTCATACCACAAGTCGATCGGATGCTTTTCCCGTGTGTCATCCTGTGAATATGCGAGCGCAGGCAGGATGATTAATGCGAATAAAAAAAGTAGTTTTTTTCCCATTAGTTGTAAGGTTTATGTTTGGATTACTTTTACCTTCTTAATACCATTGAAAATATCTCGCGGTTCCGCTTCGTTGAAATACCCGGCATGTACTTATCCACTATGTCCAGCGTTTCCATTATCAGCCCGGAAAGTATCTCTATAGCCTCCTCTTCCCCTGAATGGAATACATCAGTGAATCTCTTATATAGATTTTCCGGCTTTATCTTCATCTTATCGATCGTAAAATCCGCCGACTTAAACTTCCCCGGATGATACAGTCTATTGATCCCGCAAAGTATCCCAAAGATGCGCTTCTCTATATCGAGAAATGTTTCATACAAAAACAGTGTATCATTACGTTCCAACCCCATCTTCACCAGCACCCACTTCGGATGAAAAGCAAGATTCTTCTTCACAAGGTCTTCCGCGTATTTATCCGGGTAGCTCTCGATAAAATGCCTGCGCTTTTCCTCCGCCCACTCATCGCCTTTTATCGGCGCGCCATCGACAAATCCCGACAGCATTATCTGAAATTCCGCATTATTAATATCCGGCTCGCTAAGATATTCATTCAGCTCCTTCTCCCACGGCTCTATAAATGTATGCCCGTAGTCATACCTTATACCATCTACAAACTTATACACCGTTATCCCGCTGTTTATATCTTCGCCGTAAAGTCCCCCTCCGCTCGAAACCGCATCCTCCTTTATCCGGTCAAAGTCATTTTGGTCGAGAGGTTTTTCATACAGCACTATCGTATCTATATCGGAGTTATCATCGGCTATTCCTTTGGCTACAGAACCCGTTACCAGCATGGCTATAACGTTGGGGTCATCCATTAGCTCACCCGCGTTTTGCCTAGCCAGTTCCATGCGTTGTTTACTGATTTCATTCATAATTTAAGTTTTAAATTCTTTCAATTCTACGTAATATTGGTATTATTGTTATTACGATTTATGGCATTAATACTTTACTAATAGTTTTGTAAATTGCTTAATTATTAATAAATCTACGGAAATTTTGGGCAATAAAGACCTAATGGAAGTGATCGTTTCCCTCGCGAAAAGGCGGGGTTTTGTGTTTCAATCATCAGAGATCTACGGCGGATTAAACGGGTGCTATGACTACGGTCCGCTCGGTGTGGAGCTTCTCAGAAATATAAAGGAAGCATGGTGGAAGGCAATGACATACCGCGAAGACATTGAGGGCATCGATGCATCTATACTAATGCATCCGCGTGTGTGGGAAGCGTCCGGTCACGTGGAAAATTTCACCGACCCTATGGTTGATTGCAAAAATTGTAAATCCCGTTACCGCCTCGATGTGCTGTACGAAATGGTCTCCAAAAAAACTCGCAAAGAGATCGACGAGAAAAAACAGGACGGTGTTTCCGTAGAAGAGGTCATCAAAGAAAATCTCGACATAATCCCCTGCCCTAACTGTGGTAATAGAGAGACATTTACCGACGCTAAGCAGTTCAACCTGATGTTTAAGACACATATCGGCGCTTCTGAAGACTCCGCTAGTGTAGTTTATCTGCGTCCGGAGACAGCGCAGGGCATTTATGTTAACTTTCTTAACGTAAAAGAATCATCACGCCAAAAGATACCATTCGGGATAGCACAGATCGGTAAATCATTCCGTAATGAGATAAATACGAAGAACTTCCTCTTCCGTGTGCGTGAGTTCGAGCAGATGGAGATGCAGTATTTCGTAAAACCCGGTGACGATGAAAAATGGTTCGAGTACTGGAAAGAGCTGAGAATGAAATGGTTCGAACAATACGGACTGAATAAAGACAAACTGAAATTCTTTAAGCACGAAAAACTCGCCCACTACGCGAAAGAAGCCTTCGACATCGAATATGAATTTCCTTTTGGATGGGGTGAGCTGGAGGGTATCCATAATAGAACGGATTTCGACCTGAGACGCCACTCGGAATACTCCGGCAAGAAGATAGAATACTTCGACGAACAGGAAAAGCAAAAATATATACCTTACGTCATTGAGACTGCTGTCGGTGCAACCCGCAGCTTTCTCGCGTTTCTTATTGACGCGTATGATGAAGAGGAAATTCCAAAAGAAGACGGCAAATCCGAGACAAGAACTGTACTGCATTTTCACCCGGAACTCGCTCCGGTTAAAGCCGCTGTCTTCCCGCTGGTAAATAAAGACGGAATGCCCGAAATTGCTCATGAAATTACGAATTCGCTTCGTAAGAGCTTCAAAGTGTTTTATGATGATTCCGGCGCTGTCGGCAGAAGGTACAGACGCCAGGATGAATGCGGTACCCCTTATTGCATCACGGTCGATACACAGACGACCGAGGACGGTACTGTTACAGTGCGTGACAGGGACTCCATGCTCCAGGAAAGAATTAACAAAGATAACCTAACTAGCTACCTCAAAGAAAAATTAAACATATAATGGATCCTATACAGTTAATCGGTTTCCTTGGTGCCGCTGGCACAACTTTTGCCTTCCTCCCTCAATCCATTAAAGTAATAAAGTCACGCCACACAAAAGACCTCTCCTTAGCCATGTTGATAATGATGGAAGCCGGGGTTATTTTCTGGCTCATCTACGGGGTTTTAGACAATGACGTACCTATCATTGCCGCCAATACCGTTTCAATATTTTTTGTTACCACTACACTCTGGCTCAAAATAAAATATAAGTAGCCTCCTTCTAATGTTAAGTTTTTGTAAAGCCCCTTAGTATTATTAATATTGGGGCATATAATGGATATATTTATTCAATTATTCCATTATCAAAAACTTCATCATGAAAATTTCAGCACTCTTTTTAATTTTCTTCATCTTTGCATCCGTCTGTACTGCGCAGGACAATGATGTAAAAGTATCCGGCTATGCGTTCGGTGATTACTTTTACAAAGTTGACGGAGACTCTACCGGTTCCGGTACTCAGTATTCAAATATTAAAAAGGATTACCAGGGATTCGAGTTCAGGCGTATATACATCATATTTAAAAAGAACATCAGCAAAGACTTCTCTGCAAATGTCACTCTGGAGGGAAATTCCGGAACAACAACCGGCGGAAAGTACGGTTTGTATTTTAAGGTCATCCAGCTGACATGGAGCAACCTCATACCAATGGGCAGAATTAATATAGGCTTAACCTCCACACAAAGTTTTGACCTCGAGCAGAATCTTTGGAATTACAGGTCCATAGAAAAGACGGTTGGCGACTTTAGAGGATTGAGCGAGTTCACTGATGTTGGTATTTCATTCGAGGGTAACTTCGATAAAAAGGGCATCCTCAGCTACTTCGGGATGTTCGGCGGCGGCACTGGGCAAAAGCCTGTTTTTAGCAAAAATAAGAAGTTTTATGGCATGCTTACATCACGCCCCGCAAAGGGATTCGTTATTGCCGCGTATGGAGATTACCAGACAGATGGCAACGGTCAGGAATCTAATCTCTTCCGCGGAGTAGCAGGATATAATTCTCTTCATTTTAATATCGGCGGATCGATAAACCAGCAGATTAAAAAATTCTCTTCGGGACCGGATATGAAGCCTTTCGCGTTTTCAGTATTTGCATGGGCGCCGGTTGCCGTATTGAAGAATCTTTCCGTAAATGCCTTTGCTAGATTTGACATGTACGACCCGGACACCGAGAGCAGTACCACAGGATTTAAACAGAACTTCATTACCGCCGGGCTTGATTTTATGCCGGTAAAGAACGTCCACCTCATGCCTAATGTATGGATTGATTCGTACTCCGACAAAAGCTCTTCAAATATAAACAGACCTACGGACGTTGTCGCCAGGTTCACATTTAATTATAAATATGAATAAAAAGAGTATTAGAGTAACCCTCTCATATTCTTTAAATAAGTAACCCCGGGGCAGTCATCATGACTGCCCTTTTACTTCCCTTCGATCTCTCAAACAAGTAACTACCAATTTAATAACCTTTTAGCTTTACAATTACTTTACTTCAATAAAATATATAAATTACTATATTTATAGGAATTGATGCTGTTTCGTAACAATTATGTAATATTCTATTAACAATTTGGTAACAATAATATAATAGATTAGTTTAAATTTTTTAATTGTTAATTAACAAACAACATTATGAAAATTTTCACCGCATTAGTCTTTGTTCTTGCGCTGACCGCCTCTACGGTTTACAGCCAGGACGACAACGATGTAAAAGTATCCGGTTATGCATTCGGCGATTACTTTTACAAAGTTGACGGAGACTCCTCCGGCTCCGGTACCCAGTATTCAAACCTTAAAAAAGATTACCAGGGATTTGACTTCAGACGTATCTATGTTACTTTAAAGAAGAACATCAGCAAGGATTTCTCTGCCAATGTTACACTTGAAGGTAACTCGGGTACAACAATTGGAGGAAAGTACGGATTGTACTTTAAGGTAATACAGCTCTCGTGGAAAAATCTCATCCCGATGGGACAGATAAACCTCGGGTTGATCTCTCCTAATACTTATGATCTGGAGCAGGATATATGGTCATATAGATCGATAGAAAAGACAGTCGGTGATTTTAGAAATTTCGGTAACTCCTCCGATGTGGGAGTTTCCGTACAGGGAGATTTTGACAAAAAAGGAATGTTCAGCTATTTCGCGATGTTCGGCGGCGGCACAGGTCAAAAGCCCATTTTCACAAAGAATAAAAAAGTTTACGGTCAGCTTACCTCGCGCCCCGCGAAAGGCTTCGTTATTGCCGCTTACGGTGATTATGAATCGAATGGTGAAGGACAAAACGGAAGCACTATTAAAGGAACAGCCGGCTACAACTCACCCCAGTTCAATATTGGTGCAGTTGTGTACCAGCTCACTAAATCATTCTCATCAGGTCCTGATATGAAGCCGTTTGCGTTTTCCGTATTTGCGTGGGCACCTCTTGCTACATCTAAGAATCTCACCGTAAACGCATTCGCTAGGTTCGACATGTATGATCCCGATACCGAGAGCAGTAATACCGGGTTCAAACAGAATTTCATCACCGGCGGGCTCGATTTCATGCCTGTTAAAAATGTTCACTTTATGCCTAACGTATGGGTAAATTCATACACAGATAAAAGCTCATCTAACATCGACAGACCAACCGATGTGGTAGCCAGACTTACATTCTACTATAAGTACGAGTAATAAAATTTTTTACAAAGAGCAGATATAAACGAAAGGGGCTAAAAGCCCCTTTCTTGTTACATATATATAGATAAATCCTCCTTTAAAAATAGAAGTGAAAATTGAACTGGTATTCATCATTATCCAGATCAGCCTCTTCGCTCACTATCCTTATCATTAGCTCAGTCTCCATCCCGGTAACCGGAAATGCCGCCACCCCAAAACTGTACCTGTTCATCTCGTCATTGTCTGTATCCCTGTCCGGATCGAAATACTCATATTGTCCCCTGAGCTCGAGCCCCTGTATTACGCGTATATCCAATTCCCCGTATGTGAATGCCTTCCTTTTGAGAAAGTTATCGATAGTATTTTCTTCGAAATCCACCTCACCCAGTAAAGCTACCCTGTTATCCAGACCTATCTTTGTGAACCAGTTCCATGCTTTGCGGTTCGCGTTTAACGTGTTCCCCGACACAAACGCCTGGTATGGATTATTGTAAAACGACATCCCGAAATTGAAATTATACCTGTAATCAGCGAAATTGATCGTCGCGTCTCCCTTTGTTACGAACATCTTATTCTGATCCGTATCGAAAAAATTCGTGTTTAACCCGTTAAACAACCCTGCATTCAGCGTAAAGATTCCCGGCTGAATTCCCATTTCTAACCCCGCATCGGGTGAATATGGTGTATTGAGCAGATCCTGGCGCTGGTATGCGCGGTGCTCCACGATCTTTATCCCGTAATCCGGCGAAAACCTCCCCGCCCTGAAATAAAATCCGGCTGGTAGCCCGGAGATCATTCCGTATGCCTCATATTTCGTCGGAAAATTCGGGATCTCTATTCCCGAAGAAACAAACACGCTGAGCAGCTTATTGACCTCCGCGTTCACATAGAGATCACCCTGCATAGTAAGGAATGTATTCTGATTTCCCTGGTTGGGAACCTGGTTGTCGATGTGAGCTATACGGACGTCACCGCCGATGTTTATGAAGTCGTTGATACGCGGTGAGAACTTTGCATCCTTCACCAGCTTTTTAAAAGCCTCCATCTGCAAATTATCCTGTGCGTATTTCGTCCCGTAAAGATTCCGCATGGAACCTCCCGTTGGACTTACATGGCACAGGTTGCAGTTTTCACCCGTGTAAGCCGAAAAACGAGGATAGCTTTCCAGCTCACCCACAAGGTAAAGGAACAGCGATACTGCAGTAACAAATGAAAAAAGCCTAAATAGAATTTTTTTCTTCATGTGGGGTAATTTTTTTATTAAAAAAAACCTTACCCCATAACCTGAAACTTATTCCCTTTTAGTAGCCTTGATAGAACCCTTGGAAACCACACCGACGAACGTGGAATAGCTCCACTCACCGGAATAGGTCAATAGCCCCGCCGTCATCCGAAGAAAAATATTCGCGTCAGCCATACGCGGATTAGCATTAATGAATACCTGCTTCCTGTCATCGGATAGACTTCCCTTCATTTCTTTGGTCTCACCCTTGCTTATTATCTGGCTGGGCTGATATACGTTATCGAATATATATGTCCCGCTTATATCTTTACCTGTGATATTCTGTATATTGAATGTACCGGAAGCGATCGAATCACCTCCGGTATCATAGATCGTAAACGCGTAAACACCCTTATCGAAATACTGCTGTTCGAGGTCCGGTGTGTTCGAACATGAAGTCAGATAGAACAAACCTAAAATGGCTATGACTACTACTGTTACCCTCATGCTCTTTTCTATTTGATTAATATCATTTTTTTCACGGAAGAATACGAATCCTGGTTGCCCTCTGCGCTAACTGCATTAAAGCGGTAAAAATATACACCGCTCGCCAGGTTAAACGACGACGCATCGAAATAAAAACTAAACGCTCCCTTATTGTAAAACTGCCCGTCCACAAGCCTCGCGATCTCCCTTCCGGATATATCGTAAATAGATAGGTTCACCTTTGCATCGACCGGTAGTTCAAAACGTATTGTGGTACCCGGATTAAATGGATTAGGAAAATTCTGATCTAATGTAAAGTTCTGTGCTTCCGATGAGTTCGTCGTATTCTGGATACATCCTGCCTGCTGGTATCTCAGCCGTATCGTATCTCCCGGTAATGGACCAAATCCAAGGGCAAGATTTACACTTCCCTGAAGGTGACAGTAGCTCATTATTGTACCGTTATTGATCGGGCGTATAGTGCTGAAACAATTTCCCTCTGCATTGTAGCAGGAATCTATAGCTCCCAGAGGTCCGCCGGTTCCAAATACTGGCCATGCGCAGGCATGAGTATGCATAGAACCAAAATTGTGGCCCATCTCATGAGCTACAACATTTACCGTCCACGACCAGGTCGGATAGCTGGAGTAATTGTCCTCGATATTGCTAAATGCAAATCTTCCCGCGCTAAACTGTGCCTGGTATGGAAGGCATAATACATTTATCCATGCAATTCCGCCGAGACCCGCATTACGCGTAGAGAGCAAATGGGCAAGGTCACCATAAAAATTATCCTGAGTGTTCTGTCCAAAATCCGTTAGGATAGTTTCGGAATTAGAGCTAAATGCATAAGGATCTATCGAGGTATACACCCTTATTTCCGAAATATTGATCTTTATGCTTTCGTTTCTGTAAATAGTTATAACATTATTATACATACCCTCGACGAACTGCCCGACGTTATTTATACTACTGCCATTATCCTGGTACATCTGGTAATCACACAAAAAGTAAACTCTTGTTGTATCATCGAAGCCGTTTGGATCATCTGATGGAGTGAGTGGCATATTTTCATTATTTGGATTAAATATCCTCATCTTATTATCCTTACCATCCACTCCGCATTTAAAATCGCTCTTCTCTACCCTGTCCCTGTCATTGTAGTATATATACTGGTCTGTATTGTTACCGTCATTATCCTTTACTGAACCCAGGTTATAGTTGCCGTTATCATCCGATACCACTCCCATTACAAATTCCGGGAAGATGCTGATAGAGGCAAGCGAGTTTATGTCACCCTTTATAATTCCTCTGTAATGTACACCGGGGGTGTAATTTTCACGCTTTACGACACCGTTGTTTATTGATGTAAACCGAAAATCCTTATCGAATATGTTCACCTTTGTTAATTCCAATTGGACGTTACCGTCTCCTACCGGGATATTGAATACAATATTATCCGGCTTTTCACTGTAAAGTGTAGAGAGCGCGGAAGGGTCCATAGTCAATGTCGTTACGTTTGTGGAAAACTTCGCGAGATTCGGGTCACTTGACGCATCACCCGATGAAGTGAATAAGCTGATGTCTCTAAGATCAGCCTTGTTGATCTTACTTATCTCATTTGCCACTTCGTGCTTTCTGACGGGAGTATTCTCCGGCGTTAATGTCACAGGCGTATCCTTTCCCGAAAAACCGATCAGGAAAAGCAAACTCAGTGGCGCTGTAATGAAAAATACTGTTCGTAATATTTTTATCATGATATAATACTTTTTATTTTTCTGATGAATTACTGTTGTCACCGGAGGTCTTATCTCCGCTCACCCTGTTATTATCACTCGACACTTTACTATATTCGAGGGTTCTTGTGACGTTAATACCGACCAGCACTAGTTCGGTCGCGTTCGCTGTTTGTATCGTGTACTGTACGTTCGATGCCGTATATGTGAGTACGTTATTGTTGGCGGTGTAATCGCGCGTTATCGAGCCTTGACCCGGACATTGCAGTATCGCGGTGCCGTCGTCACGAAACTCCACCACCTCGCCTTCGCAAACATCCTGACCCGAGCCTTCCTGCCTCTGTAAAGACCATGTGCCTATTACATCACCCTGTACCAGGGAGTTTAATATATCTTCACAATCCCCTGCAACAAATGCCAGCGAAAGAATGAACATATAAAGGATTATCAGAGCAGGACGTCTTTTTAGCTTTGAAATCATCATTTATTGTTAATTTTTAAACGTTTTTTAAAAATACTTAATTTGCATCTCAGATACAAACTAAGTTTTTTTTAATATTGGGTTATAAATTTTTCTATTCGAACCTGGAATTTATACTTATTTTTCAGCAATGTGATGTAAATCATTGCAAATCTCTGCCAAAACGCTGTAAATTTGTATATGGCAGGATTTCCCAGAAAATATATGGTTATGTGCGGTAATACTGCAAACAAAAATTTTGCAAATCTTGTAAAATCAAAACTGTGAAAAGTCATTGTATATAGACTTTATAGCTGAAAATATTTATTCTTTACATACAAAACTCATCATTCCGCACACTTGACCTTCTGAAAGTTGTATTCTGTTTTTTAAAAAAAGTTTCATCTTAAAAGTATTACCTAAAAAGGATTTACATTAATTATAATGGAGGAAACAATTAATGAAAGTTCCATTTTACCGTTCACTCACGCTTATTCTATTTATTTCGATCTTTACCGCTTCTTACGTTCTTACGGGTTGTAACAAGGACGATGAGATGATAGTGTCCGGCGATGTTACAGATGTAAACGTCAACGGATCGCTAAGTCCCACAAATCATACAACTGCCCAGGGCAATTTGTTCGTTACCGACCAAAACGGAAACCCGCTAAGCATTACGAGCAATGACGTTTCAGCCGTAATGACCTGGACGTCGGATGACCCTGCCGGTACTTCAAACGGTACAGTGACTATAAATAGTGTAGTCTCTCAGGATATTGCAGCCGCGATCACTATGGATTATAGCGGAAGTATGTACTCACCCTCGACCTTGATACCATGTATGGTTGATGGTGTTAGTGCGTATATAAATGCAATGAGTTCGAATGACCTTGCGGAGATAATTAAATTCTCGACAAGTGTGTCTCTTGTCAGACCATTTACAAATAACAAAACAGATCTTCTCACTGCAGTTCAATCTACTGCTAATAATCCGTCCGCTGGAAGCACAGCGCTCTATGAATCGATATACAACGCTACTAACGATGTCTCTGCGTTGAATTCGGCTGACTATCTTCGTGCGGTTATAGCTTTTACAGACGGGGGTGAGAATGCGTCATCTGTTACAAGAGCACAAATGATCTCACAGGCTCTTAACTATGCGATCCCTGTGTTTACAATAACACTGCTCAACGGTGTAAGTCCGGATGATATGAAAAATATTGCCGATACTACCGGGGGATTTGCGTTTACTGTTTTACCGGATAGCTGTAATAATATTTCTAATATTTACACACAGATTAATAACCAGGTTAATAATGCTTACTCTATGTCGATTACCTGGCCAAATTTCGAAATGCCGGCTGCCGGTACTCTGGTAACAGTAACTGTTTCAGTTACATATGGTAGTATTACTAAGTCGTTCACAAAATCCTATGTACTACTTTAGAGCTTGGATTAAAAATTAAAAAAAGGCAGGCTATCCTGCCTTTTTTTGTTTATACGGCATTCTGATATAGCTGGACATTTAGAACAAATTTTTATATGATTAGAATGTTCAGGTAGTGATACCAAACACCACATTTTTTTACATCTCTATTTTTTTCTCAAGTCAGGGTAAATAGGAATATTAAATAACTAATTTAATTAGGAGAAAACATTATGCACTCTTCCAATTATTTGTGTTCCTATTTTTGCAGTAAATTTGTGCCTTTTTTGGTAGTTTTATTAGTTTTTTTTGTGACTGGCTGTAACCAGACGGATGAAGTAGTAACACCGGGTAATGTTACTAATATCGAAACAAACGGGTCACTCACCCCGACTTCGCATTCCTCCGTCGAGGGGAGTTTGTTCGTTACGGACCAGGAAGGAAATCCGGTAACCATTTCAACCGGCGATGTTAGCGCTGTAATGACCTGGGCATCGGATGATCCTTCCGCATCTTCTAATGGAACTGTGACTCTCACCAGCTCCTCAAACCAGCACATCGCTTCTGCTATCACTATGGACTATAGCGGAAGCATGCACACTCCCCCAACGCTGATACCTTGTATGGAAACCGGGGTAACTGCATACATAAACCGTATGCACCACGGTGATCTCGCGGAGCTAATTAAATTCTCAACCGATGTTGCTGTTGTCCAGAATTTTACAACCAGCAAGCCCGATCTGCTCAATGCAGTCACTTCAAACAGTCCTACTGGAGGGACAACCGCTCTCTACCAATCCATCTACAAAGCCACTATGGATGTCTCTGGGCAAAGCAATAACTGCCTGAGAACCGTTATAGCTTTTACCGATGGTGCGGAAAACCATTCGACGATTAGCCGGGCTGACATGATCACTGAAGCATTGACACACGGCATTCCTATTTTCACCGTCACTCTGCTCAATAGCGGAGCCGATCCTCAGGACATGCAGGGTATCTCGGATACCACCGGTGGGTTTGCGTTCACCGTCGAACCCGACAGCTGTGAGATTATTGAAAACGTATATGAACAGATTAATACGCAGGTTAATAACGCGTATTCATATACTATCACATGGCCCATAAGTGAAATGCCCCCGTCGGGAACGACCGTTACGGTTACGATCTCGGTTAATTACAAAGGTCTGATAAGTTCCTTCGAAAAAACTTTCAGATTGCCGTAAAGATGAAAACAAAAAAGGCAGGTATAAACCTGCCTTTTTTATAAACTGTTTTTCGGATTGTTTACTGGCTCCCATACGTTAAGGTCTTATCTATATTTATACCCGTTAGCACGAGCGTCGTATCGGCTGGCTTGCTGATGGTATATTGCACGTCCGTCTCCGTAAAGGTAAGAATGTTATTCGACGCAGTGTATGTCGTGCTTACCGGATCAAATCCCGGACATTGAAATAGCGCCGTCCCGTCATTGTTAAATTGTGCCAGCTCGCCATCGCATACGTCTGTCGCTGTTCCCGATTGTTCCCTTAGTGCCCAGAGACCTAGTATATCATCCTGAACCTGCACCTGGACAGGATCCTCACACGCGTAAATTAATACAGCCAGCAAAAAAACTAAAAGATATCTTTTCATCTACTTTATAAGAAGCATTTTCTTAATTTCGCTAAAATTTCCAGCATTTATACGGTAAAAATATACCCCACTGGATAGGGCTCCTGCGTTCCACTCTATGGAATATCCGCCTGCCGATAGGACGCTCCTTATTGGTGATCCGATCTCCCTGCCTACCGCGTCATAGATCGTAAGACTGACAAATGCCCTTTCCGGGATATCGAACTTTATCAATGTTGACGGGTTGAACGGGTTTGGATAATTTTGATACAGCCTGTAGCTTCCCGGAGTTACATTGGGATTATGGGTTATGCCCACAGGGAAATCCACGATTGCGGAATATATCTCCTGGTTGTCACCCCCTGCTCTGTCGTCTGTCCACACTGGCACTACACGCCCGTTATATACGTCCATATTTATATAGTCCCCATACCGCACGTCTGAGTTGGGCGCATTCCCAAAAAATGACACGTCACTCAGCCTGTCATTCAGCCATGTATTCCCGCCATCCGTGGACCGCGCTATATATGAATTAAATCCGCTCCTTTGATCGTAGTACACCACATATAGATCCCCGTTTACGTCGCACCTCACCACCGGCCAAAACTGGTCTCCCGTGGTCACGTCGTTCACCCTGATCGGGCTAGCCAGCCATGTAGCGCCAGCATCCGTCGACCTCTGAAACCACACGTCCTCGTTACCGCCCCGCTCATCCGCAAAGACCACATACACATCCCCTCTCCTCGCACCGTTGCTGTAGTCCACACATATAAACGGAAATGATCCGTTACTGCTGGAGCTGACCGAGCTTATCGTCTGGTCTGTCCCAAACGAAGTCCCCCCGTTCGTGGACTTGTCAAACCGTATACCGCTCTGCCACCATACTATGTATATTTCACCATTCGTCCCCGAACATACATTGGACCCCTGCGCTGAAGTGCTCGTCGAGACACTCACTGTCGATGTCCAGTTCAATCCCGCATTAGACGACTTCCTGAACTTTATTCCCCTCGACGGCCCAAAGCTCGTCCACGAAATAAAAATATTATTGTATGTCGTATTTGTTTGCACTGGATCGCAGAATATCCATTCCTTATCCTCACCTGCCCCTCCGCTTCCCGGCACAGCCGTAGAAAAATAAGAAAACGTCTGCCCGTCATTGGTAGATTTATATATCAGCATCTCGCGGTTAAATCCCGAGACCGGCTGGCGGGACGTACTCGAAATATAAAAATCACCTGCCGAGTCGCACGCTATTACCGGGTCGCTCTGAGAATCATGATCCGGGTTAGGGTCCGGCAAAAGCTGGGATACTGCCCATGTAAGACCGCCGTCCGTGGACCGGGTGTACCCTATCCTTCTCTCTGCCGGGCTCACACCTAGCCTGAAATCTCTCCATGCCGCTACTATTATATTAGTGTTCTTTGTGCTGATTCTTACCGAAGGCTCATTCTGCGGAAACGAATTTCCCGACAGGTCCTGGTTGGTAAATACCGACGCGTCCAGCAGGCTTTGGCCTGAAAAATGGAATGGCTTTAAAAATATTGCGTGCGGTTCGTTCGAATTATCTTCATACTGCGAATATAAAGGGTGTGTAATAACACCAAATGCCAATAATATCAGAAATGTTTTAATCATAAGAGTAGTTTATTATACCTAAATATTTCATCATAGAATAAAAAAAGCAATCCCAAAGATTGGGATTGCTTTGAAGTCGAAGAAATCTTAAAAACTATTTTACCAGCGTCAATTTTCTTACTTCGCTGAATTGACCTGCGTCTATCCTGTAAAAATATATTCCGCTCGGATATGCCGATGCGTTCCAGTTAAATTCATACCTGCCCGGTGAAAACTCATCATTCACGAGAGTTTCTACCGCTCTTCCAAGTACGTCATATATAACCAGTTTCACGAACGACTGCTTTGGTATGTCGAACTTGATCGTCGTTGACGGGTTAAACGGATTCGGATAGTTTTGATACAGGCTGTATGTCTCCGGTATTACGGACGAATTGCCCACGACTGAAGTAAGTGTATCCCTGTAATCTACTATACGGAAATTATCGAAGTAGAATCCGTCTCCCGGCAGTCCGTTATCCGTATGATGATAAAATCTAACCTTTACTGTTTGTCCTATGTACGGCTGAAGGTTGATCCTCTCACGTACCCAGTACTTTATATCGTTATATGATGGCTGACCGCTGACTGTTGCGGTGAATTTTCCCGCAAGCGTAGTCCATGTCGAACCGTTGTTCGTCGTTATCTGTACCCTCGAATAATCGAAGCCGTCTTCCAGCGCCCACTTAGCATTAAACTCAAGCCACGGTGCATTCACACCCGAAAGCAGAATACCGTTATTCATTGTGAAATAACTGTTCGTATTATCGGCGGAGTTACCGTACCTGGAATCGGCAAATGATTTTGTGCCGTCCCAGAAACTTACGAAAGTCGTGTCGGTTAATGACCCCGTTCCGCTCTTTGTCCAGTTGCCTGTTCCGTTCTCTGCGTTATCCTTGAAAAGCTCTACACCCTTTCCTATAACCACGGAAATTGTGTCTACGGAGGTTTCTACTCCTTCCTGCTTAACAGAGCAAATGAATTTTACCTCATCACCTACGGATGCGGAATTGTTTACGTAAAATTTGAACGGAGCAGTATTTACTTTTTGCTGTCTTGCCTGTATACTGTCATAGTTTACACTTGTAACTACACCCGTTACGTTTGGGTACGTAGTGGAGAGGGTCACATTCACGTTCTTCGAGGTCATCGAAAGTCCCTTATTTCTGAGACCGACCTCGAGCCTTAAAGTATCGTTCTTTAATACATAACCGTTGCCGAGTATTCTGTAATTCTGCATCCTTGCGTATGCTCCCGATACCCATGCGAGATATTTCATCGGTGTCAGGTTCTCTGAACATATAGGTATTATCTCGGATACGTTCGGCCAGAATCCGCTTCCGCCCAGCTCAGGTGTCCATACGTAGGATCCCTGTGAATGCAGGTAGTCGCGCGTTGTACCGCTGGAGTAATAGGAAAGCATTTCAATAACCGTTCCGTAAAGATAATTATTAACGGGTGCAAACTCCGAGCTGAAGTCGGAATATACCTCATAAGATATAGCAGTATCAGTATAGCCGTAAGGATTGAGATATCTGCCTGCAACTGAGTGCATCGAAAATCCTATCTTTGGATGTATACTGTTTGTAAAATCTCTGACCGCTTGTGATTCCGGCTCGGAAAAAGCTGACGGACCTCTGTATGTGT
Organism: Ignavibacteriales bacterium; assembly: GCA_020635255.1. Lineage (NCBI taxonomy): Bacteria > Pseudomonadati > Ignavibacteriota > Ignavibacteria > Ignavibacteriales > Ignavibacteriales bacterium. The sequence continues at coordinate 229,210 of JACKAC010000001.1, read as the reverse complement.
CCGATGAAGGTGTACCGCTTGAGCCGCTGTTCAGTCCCCAACCGTAACCGTAATTCCTGTTAAGGTCCACTCCAAAAGATCCCCCGTTATTCCTTCTGTTCTTTCTCCAGTTTCCGCCTCCGTTAGGATTGGTCGAATGGTTGTATTCGTATCCGTCGGGGTTTACTATGGGTACAAAGAATATTTCCCTGTTATTCACCAGGTAGGTTACTTCCGGGTTTGTGCCGTAGTTTTCGAGAAGGTAATACATATAATAGAGTATTGCCTCCATTGAGATCGGTTCGCGCGCATGGTGAAGCGCGTCGTAATAAACTGGCGCTTCTGTCGATGCTTCGCTTATGTCGGGATTATCCGAGATCTTTACTGCCCAGATAGTTCTTCCCTCCACTGATGTCCCAATATTTATCTTTTGAGAAATAAGCGTAGGATGCTGAAGCCTCATAGAGTCGAGCTTCTGTACCATCTCTGCGTATGTATGAAAACCTCCCATACTGCCGTATGTAAAACTGCTGATGTCATCACTTTGCATTATCTGCCTCGAATTGTTCAGCTCCTGTATGGTCGGCGGTAGTCTGTCTGCGTAATATTGGTCCATGTCAGCGATCGTAACGTCGTAAGGGATGCCCGTTCCCTCCAGACGCTGGAGTTCGTATGAATTTAAAACAAGGTCTATACCTGTTTTAATGTCTCCCTGAAAATGTTCTACTATAATGTCGTTCTGCTCGAGTCTCTGTATGTCGGAGAGTGAGCTGAGATGTATCTTTACTTTAGAATACTTCTCCGGATTACCGGAGTTATTATCAAAAAAGATGTTCCCGGAAAGGAACAAACAAAACAAGATTCCCCCTGAAATAAGTAAAAAAAATCTATTCTTTTTCATTTTAGTTTATTAAGGATTGAGCCTAATTTCCACTAAAGGAATATCAAATACAATGAGAAAAACAATATATTTGCTTATCCGGTTTCAGCCAGGCGGGATGCCCTGTCGGCGGTCTTTAGCTTGTCTATTATCTCGTCCAGGTCGCCCTCCATTACGTCCGTGAGATTATATAGAGTTAGACCTATCCTGTGGTCGGTAAGGCGGTTTTGAGGGAAGTTGTAAGTGCGTATTTTATCACTTCTATCACCGGATTTTACCATTTGCTTCCTTTGTGCAGAGATCTCCTTGTCCCTGTCCTCCAGCTCCTTATCATATAGCCTCGAACGCAGGACCTTCATTGCCTTTTGCCTGTTCTTCAGCTGGGACCTCTCATCCTGGCACTGAACTACTATTCCCGTGGGAATGTGCGTTATGCGGACTGCCGTCTCCACCTTATTAACGTTCTGACCGCCGGCGCCTCCTGCTCGGTAAACGTCTATCTTCAGATCGTTCTCGTTCACCTCCACGTCGAAATCCTCTGCCTCAGGCAGTACTGCCACGGACGCCGCTGATGTGTGGACCCTCCCGCTTGCCTCGGTCTTCGGTACACGCTGTACCCTGTGGACACCGCTTTCATATTTCAGGTCGCCGTAAACTTTCTTACCGCTTACGTTGAGCACCGCTTCCTTGATACCGCCGGGAGTGGATGACTCATTATATTCCATCATCTCTACCTTCCATCCCTTCACCTCAAAGTAACGCGTGTACATCCTTAGCAGGTCTGCCGCGAATAGCGACGCTTCCTCCCCTCCCGTACCCGCTCTTATTTCCAGTATTGCGTTCTTTTCATCAGCAGGATCTACGGGAACAAGCAGGTCTTTTATTTTTTGCTCCAGACGTTCATACTCTGCTTCGAGTTGTAACTGCTCTTCTTTAGCCATCTCCTTGAGCTCGTCATCGTTCGTCTCGTATAAAAGCTTTTTATTCTCTTCGAGATTCTTCTCCACCTTTTGAAATTCATCATAAGCTTCCACTACCTCACCTATACCGGCAAACTCCTTCGACAGTTTTTTAAACTCGTTCTGGTCCTTTATTACTTCAGGATCAGCCAGCATTGCCGATAGCTCGGAATGACGTTCCTTTACTTTTTCAAGCTTTTCAAACATACTAATTAATATATTCCTTTCTGTACTAAATAAGATTTGATGTTCTCATCGTTCAGGTAAACCAGTATGATAATACCGAATATCAAACTCACTGGGTTTCCCGCCAGCACTGTTACTATCTCCATGATAGCCGCAAACTGGATGCTGTTATATGTGCCCGGCTGGTTCAGCGTGTTGAGTTTATTGTATGCTATAAAATCCATCACACAGCTGACGATGCATATTATTGGTATCACAAATAAAAAACATCCTATACCGCATGTGAATAAACCCGTTATCGCGGCATAGATACCCAGCACAAGGGCATAACCTATGTTTACTATAGCCGATACTAGAAAAAATGTTTTAGCTGTACTTAATTGTGAAGGCATATCTGCGTTTTATATTCATAAAAATTTGATTCATAAAAAAAGCAATCCTTCCGAAAAGGAAGGATTGCTTTAATATTAAGCTAAGTAGATCTACTTTACAAGATTGAACTTTTCCCCGAATTGACCAACTAATGGCAGAGGAGTTGCTTTTCCGTTAATAGCGTTTATAATACCCATGATCGCAAGCACAAATGCAAAGAGGTTGATTAGATAAAATACCACTCCGATACAAAACATTGAACCAATTGTGCCCAGGATTACACCTATTACGTTTACAATTACAAGAACTATTGACTGCTCTGTGTGAAACATAACGAATTTATTCTTCCTCGCATCCTCCATCAATAGAGGCACGAAGAAAATAATGTATGCCACAACTGCCATCGTTTTACCGGATTCGATTTCTTCCGGGGTAATGTTTAGGGATCTTGTAGTTTCGGTCATGATTTTTATTTTTTATTTAAAGAATTTATTAACTCGGATAAAAGTTAAAGGTAACTGCGCAAGATCATGCGGCAAACTATATAAAAGAGGAGTGAAAATAATGATCTTTGTATCGAACATACTCACCGGCTAACCGGTTTGTTTTGAAATCGATCTTACTCCAAAAATTTTTTATCTGAAGATCGCTTTTATACTCCCCCAGGTGCTTCTTATTCCGGAAACTTCGTGAATAACCGAGATGCTTTGCGTATAAGACGTGCTACCGCTGTTGTCGATACATTTTAGTCTGTATCTGTAAACGTCCGTGCTTCGCAAATCAACTGAGTTATCCTGATATGAATAAAAAGAATTGTTACCTGTTGCGGAGATTGTTGCGACATAGATAAAATTGTCCGGGGATTCGGCGCTTCGTTCCAGCTCAAACTTAACGGTGTTGTTCTCTTCCATTGTCTTCCACTCGACTAGGATTCCTTCACTGTTAGATTTTGCTGTAAAGTATTGGAGTGTTACTGCACCAAATGCGATCGCCGTTAGTGCAAAACTTATCACCAAAATTTTTGTAACCAGTAAATATTTTTTCATGACCCTTTTTGACTATCTATGAGTAAATATAAATCCATTATTAACTATATTCAAGTATTTTACTTATAAATTGTAAGTATTTACAGTGTCTTTATAAATCCATAAAGTAGTACCTAAATACTATTTATAAAGGAATTTATCTTTGGAAGAAAATTTCGTATTTTCCGTATCATGAGCACACCAGACCCTAAATTCTTTATTGGCGTTGATTCCGGGGGCACAAAATGCGAAATCTTAATAGCCGATTCTTCTAAAAAACCCATAATAAAGAAGGCGTTTAAAGCTTTTCACTATTCGGTCTGCAATGCGGAGATCGTCGCCCAAAAGATCTCCGAATACATAAACTCACTCCTCCACTATAAAGAACTCTCCCTGAAAAATTGTATCGGGATTTGCATCGGGCTCGCCGGCGCCCGCGAGGCCACCGACCGCGCCAAACTCCGCAAATCCTTCTCCCGCACTCTAAAATTCCGCCACATCGCGGTGGAAACTGATACTTTAACGGGGATTTACGGAGCATTCGAGGGGGGGGAGGGAATAATACTGATAAGCGGGACGGGGTCGGTGCTGTACGCAATAAATGAAGGCGACATGGTAAGAATCGGGGGCTGGGGCAGGATAATTGGGGATCCTGGAAGCGGGTACTGGCTGGGGCAGAGAGGCTTGCAGGTGGTGGTGGACGAGTATGATCTGGATGTGGGGAAGGAGGAAGTGCAGGAGTATTCAATGATCACGCGGGAGGCTGACAGGCGGTTTCATATAACGAAGATGAGCATACTGGATAAAGTTTTTCACCAGGATTTCGAGATACAAAAGCTCGCCCCAATGATAATAGAGTGCGCGGAAGCGAAGGACAAAAAAGCCCTGGCGATAGTGGATGAAGCGGTGGAAAAGCTGGTGAAACACATCGCCCTTTTCTTTAAGCTGACGCGGAGGCGGAAGCCGATAGAACTGGCATTTATAGGCAGTATAATAGAGAACGACAACATACTTTCCAAAAGGCTAAAGAAACAAATCAAGAAAGAGTTTAAAAACGTCAAAGTAGTAGTCAAAAGAAAACCTCCGGTTTACGGAGCGGTACTGCTGGCAGAAAAATTTTTCGCAAAAAACCATCAACAGAAAGCTTGAAAAAAACCGACCTCATCCTAATACTCGATTTCGGATCACAGTTTACACAGCTGATCGCGCGTAGAACAAGAGAGTTTAAGGTGTATTCCGAGATACATCCATACAACCTTAACATATCAAAGTATATAAAAGACAACCCGGGATACAATCTCAAAGGAGTCATACTTTCGGGAGGTCCGTCCAGCGTACTGGATAAAAAGTCACCAAGGATCAAGAAGAAAGACATTGACCTTTTAATAGAGAAAGGCATCCCTGTAATGGGCGTTTGTTACGGACTGCAGTTACTCGCTTATTACTACGGGGGAAAGATACATAAATCAAGAAACCGCGAGTATGGTCATACAAAGATTAAGATACTTTCGCCGGGAAAATTATTCAAATCTACGCCAAGGAAACTGGTGGTGTGGATGAGCCATGGCGATTCGGTGGACAGCATGCCAAAAGAATTCAAAATTACCTCAAAAAGCCAGAGCGGTGTCATAAGCGGATTCGAAAACGACAAGCTAAAGCTATACGCAGTACAATTCCATTCCGAGGTAAACCATACCGAATGCGGGGAAACGATACTACGAAATTTTGTATTCGGGGTGTGCAAGGTAACGAACTTATTCAAACCCGCGTCATTTATAGAGACCACAGTAAAAGAAATAAAAGAAAAGGCGGGAAAGTCAAAGGCTATATGCGCTCTCAGCGGGGGTGTGGATTCATCGGTTGCGGCGGTTCTGGTAGATAAAGCCCTAGGGAAGAACCTTATCTGTATTCATATAGATAACGGGCTGATGAGAAAGGATGAGAGCAAAAAGATAATAGCGATGTTTAAGAAACATTTTCATCTGAATGTAAATCTCGTCGACGCATCGGGGCTATTCCTCAAAAGATTGAAAGGAGTATTCGACCCGGAGAAAAAGAGAAAGATAATCGGCAACACATTTATAGAAGTATTCGAGAAAGAGGCGAAGAAGTATAAGAACGTAGACTTTCTCGTACAGGGTACGCTTTATCCGGATGTGATAGAATCGATTTCATTCAAAGGTCCCTCGGCAACTATAAAGACGCATCACAACGTTGGCGGACTACCGGAGAAGATGCACCTTAAACTCATCGAGCCATTCAGAGAACTATTCAAAGATGAAGTGAGGGTGATAGGAACAAAGCTCGGCATTCCGAAAAGTTTTATCGGACGGCATCCTTTTCCCGGTCCGGGTCTCGCTATAAGAGTATTGAGCGACGTAACAAAAGAGAAGCTCGATATATTAAGAGAGGTAGATGAGATCTACATAAACGAGCTGAGAATCAGCAAACTATATGACGAAATCTGGCAGGCATTTGCCGTACTTCTTCCGATACAGACAGTCGGTGTCATGGGAGATGAGAGAAGCTATGAGAACGTGGTTGGTCTCAGAGCGGTAACTTCCAAGGATGGAATGACAGCAGATTTTTATCATTTCGATAAAGAGTTTATGTCGCGGGTCTCGAGCAAGATAATAAACCAGATAAAGGGAGTAAACCGCGTAGTATATGACATAAGCTCCAAACCCCCCGCAACAATAGAATGGGAATAATCATGTCTCATTTTATACACACTTCTACATAAACTATAGTAAATATAGTATTTCTAACTGTCTACTTTTTTAGAATTCGTATTGAAATTCAAACCCATTACCGCTATATTGATAAAGTCATAACATTAAAAAAGTTTTCCAAAAAGCCAAAATTTTCGGAGGTACTAAAACATGGCAAAAAGCAAAAATCTGTTTCTAAGTTTACTGATAGCTGCTTTCATATCCGGCACAGCATTATTGACCGGTTGCGGCGGCGGAGTAAGCGAAGAGCAAATGCAACAGCTCAATGACCTTAGGGCTGAAGTTGAGTCTTTACAGTCTCAAGTCAATGCAAAGCAAGATGAAAAGTCTCAATTAGAGAGACAAATCGCTGACAAAGACGCAAAGATAAAGCAATATCTTAATGATATCGCAGCAGTACAAAAAAGGTGTCCGTAATCTTTGCTTATTTGAGAAGCATTTTTAAAGAGTTTAAAATTTTAAAAAAAATTTAAAAAATTTTAGGAGAATTTTTATGAAATTCTATAAACTAGCAATATTGTTTTTAGCTTTCTCCTTGACGACTTCAGTTTCATCAGTGCTTGCACAGGACGACGACGATGATGATGACGATATGGAAGAAATGGATGAGGAAGAGTGGCAAAGACAAATGGATGAACTGACCACAAGGAAGAACGATCTAATGAGCCAATTAAACTCATTAAACACGGACGTCGATGCCCTTAAGAAAATGAACAAGGACAAAGACGGTGAGTTAGAAAAAGCAGAGAACGATCTATACGCTTCAGTAGGCGCTACAAAGTCACAAGTAGCTGACTACAGAAGGAAGTTCGAAGCTCTTGAAAAGAAGATCAACAGCAAATCAGGATCAAAAGAAGATGCTGAAAAAGAATTCGCTGAGATCGAAGCTTCAAAGATCAGATGCTTACCCGAATTCTGGGACAGGTATCAAGCAATGAAGAAGAAACTTGCCGACTGGGGCGGAGCTTCAACATACACAGTTGTAAAAGGTGACTGCCTATCAAAGATCGCAGGCATGAAGAACATCTATGACAACTGGAAACTATGGCCTGCACTTTGGGAAGCCAACAAGAATGGAGTAGTAAGCGCACCAGCAAGAACTCCAAAGACTATCCCGAATCCAAACTTAATTTATCCGGGTCAAGTTCTTAAAGTTCCTTCTCTAACACAACAAATGAGAGACGATGCAATGAAGAACAGCGACAGCTGGAGAAAATACAGAAGAGGACGCACGAAAATGAGAATGATGAAGCCAAAGACAACAACAAACGACATGAAGAAGGACGAAAAGAAATAATAAAAAGTCCAAAGAAATTCATAGCCCGCTGTAAAGCAATTTGCAGCGGGTTTTTTATTACCCTCCGGTAATAAACTGCATTTTCAGCGTTTTTTTGGGGGGTGTTTTCTCAAAAATCGGAATCGCTTGCTTACTTACGGAAAATTCTGGATTTAAAGTGTCCACTTTTTTAGAATAAGACTTGATTTTAGCAAATTACAGACGTATTTTTGTAGTAAATTGATTTTTAATTAACAACTTTTCAAAAACCGCCAAAAAATACGGAGGTATTCAAATGGCAAAAAGCAAGAATCTGTTTCTTACCTTACTGATAGCTGCTTTCATATCCGGTACAGCATTCCTAACCGGTTGTGGTGGTGGAGTAAGTGAAGAGCAAATGCAGCAGCTCAATGACCTTAGGGCTGAAGTTGAGTCTTTACAGTCTCAAGTCAATGCAAAGCAAGATGAAAAGTCTCAATTAGAGAGACAAATCGCTGACAAGGACGCAAAGATAAAGCAATATCTTAATGATATCGCAGCAGTACAAAAAAGGTGTCCGTAAATCAGTGACGAGAGTTTAAAATTAAAAACAAATTAAAATCTTAAAAGGAGATTTAAGAAAAATGAAATTCTATAAACTAGCAATATTGTTTTTAGCTTTCTCCTTGACGACTTCAGTTTCATCAGTGCTTGCACAGGACGACGACGATGATGATGATGATGGTATGGAAGAAATGGACGAAGAAGAGTGGCAAAGACAAATGGATGAACTGACCACAAGGAAGAACGATTTAATGAGCCAATTAAACTCATTAAATTCAGACGTTGATGCTCTTAAGCAAATGAATAAGAACAAAGACGGCGAATTAGAAAAAGCAGAGAACGATCTATACGCTTCAGTAGGCGCTACAAAGTCACAAGTAGCTGACTACAGAAGGAAGTTCGAAGCTCTTGAAAAGAAGATCAACAGCAAATCAGGATCAAAAGAAGATGCTGAAAAAGAATTCGCTGAGATCGAAGCTTCAAAGATCAGATGCTTACCAGAATTCTGGGACAGGTATCAAGCAATGAAGAAGAAACTTGCTGACTGGAACGTAGGTCCTTCCGGTTACACAGTAGTAAAAGGTGACTGCCTCTGGAAAATTGCCGGTATGAAGCAACACTATGGCAACCCAAGACTATGGCCTGCAATCTGGGAAGCTAACAGAGACGGTGTAGTAAGCGCTCCTGCAAGGACACCTAAGACTATCCCGAATCCGAACTTAATCTATCCGGGTCAAGTACTTAGAATCCCAACAATGACTGAAGAGCTTAAGAAAAAGACTCTCAGCACCAGCTGGAGAAAGTACTACAAGCCTAAAACAAGAATGAAAAAGACTACTACTCCAAAAGACGATATGAAGAAAGACGAGAAGAAGTAATCTTGTCTTATCTTCTTTTGAGTATATTCTATCAATAGATGTAAAGCCCGCCAGGTCACATTACGGCGGGCTTTTTATTTTCGATAAACATACTTATATTTAATAAACTCATTTTACTTTATATTTGGATACATCAGAAAAGACCATTCCTCTAACAGGTATCGACCTATTAAACTTCACCGGACTTAACGACGAAAAGCTAAACCTTCTCAAAGATTACTTTGACTCAGTGGTCGTATTGAGAGGCGATAACGTCATTTTAAAAGGCGACGAGAAGGAGCTGGAAACAATAGAGAAGGTAATAAACGAGCTTATCTTCCTTCAGAAGAGGCAGGGATCCATCTCGGTGGATGACGTGAAGCTGGTACTGGACCTCGTAGATCAAAAGGACGGAGATAAACCGGGCAAGAGCCTTCCTAAAAGCGAAGAGATAAGCAACATAATCCTATTCCGTAAGGATGACTATATAAAGCCCCGTACGAAGACACAGATAGAGTACGCCCAGAAGGTCAAGGAAAACGACATAGTATTCGCAATAGGTCCAGCCGGTACGGGAAAGACATACCTTGCGGTTGCCTTTGCGGTAGCGGAGCTAAAGAATAAGACGGTAAAGAAGATAGTTCTCACACGTCCAGCTGTGGAAGCGGGTGAGAGCCTGGGGTTTCTGCCGGGAGATCTTTCGGAGAAGGTCGATCCATACCTGAGACCTCTATATGATGCCCTGGATGAGATGCTTCCATTCGAGAAACTGAAGAGTTACCTGGAGAGAAACATAGTAGAAGTCATTCCGCTGGCCTACATGCGCGGAAGGACACTTAATAATGCTTTCGTAATACTGGACGAAGCGCAGAACACATCCGACACTCAGATGAAGATGTTCCTGACCAGACTGGGAGCAAATTCAAAAGCCATCGTAACAGGGGATGTCACACAGATAGACCTTCCTAAAAAGGATATATCGGGATTAGTTCAGATACAGGAAGTTTTGAAAGATATCGAAGGGATATCGTTTGTGAGATTTGAGAAGTCCGACGTAGTAAGACACCGTTTGGTGAAAGATATAATAGAAGCATACGAAAAATACCAATCACGCTAGTAAGTTAATCCGAAATTCCAGCCTTAAAAACCACACCCCTAATTTTTTTGAAAAAAATAAATTTTAATCTTGACAATTAAAATGGAAGTTATTAGATTGGGAACATAGCTAATCAACTTATATTTGGGCTATATCTAAGTAAGATTACTTTTTTCCAAAGTTCTTTGATTTTAAGCAATGAAGCTAATTTTGTGTCAGGAAGTTCCATAAAATCAGCTAAAAAAAGAATCCAATCTGTTTTGGTTTTAAGCTTTGAATTAGTTAATATAGGATTTTAGCCAAAGGGGTATAAAAGGCTATGAAAATACGAAAGTAAGTGATTCGGGTTTAAAAGACAGACTTCTATTTATTGGCAAACTTTAGTTTGCGATTGGAGGATTAAATTAATAACTTCAAAAAAATTTTAAAAAATATTTAGTTTTTATTAACCTAAACATTATACCAGGATGTCGGAAAACTTAAGCACAAACAATCCGGAACAAAAATCCGCAGAAGATTTTTACACGCCGGAATACAGCAACATTGAGGAAAAAATATCTCGCCTGCGTGATGCAGACACTGAACTTTCCGAAATCAGAAATTTTGTCATTGATAGAAAGATCAAGCAAATCGAAAACGAAGGCTTTTCAACATTATTCAAAGCAGCGCTTCCTTCTTTTATACTTCTTATACTGTCCTTCTTTGTAGATATTGCTTACGTTCCGTTTATAGGAAAAGTGGCAAACCAATTTGCATCAATGCTTTTCCCGGGAACAGAGATACTAAACCAGGGTGTCGAACCAATACAATTTTGGTGGTTACCATTAGTAGCCTACCTAATTTTCTTATTCTGCGCATTCCTATCAAACAATTCATTAAAGAAAGAGATCGCATTACGAGGTGTTTCCGAGGGAAGTATCTCGAGGATCATAGACAGGTACAGCGGTATAGTAGACGCTATCGGTACAGCGCTTCCTCTACTTGGTGCGGCTATCCTGCTCGTTTCTATTAAAGAAGGACCGACGATATTCTTAGGCTTTTCAGTACCTTTCGAGGTAAAGTCAATCGTGGTACTTGCTATGGCGAAGCTGTTTGATTCAGTATTCAGCTCGCAGGCATTGAAGTTCCAGGAGATCGCAGTAGAAATAAATAAGATAGAAGAAGAGTATTATTTTGAGAAAGAGGAATCGACAAGACTTGCAACACTTGCAGAATTAAAGGAACTACGTGAATCATCAGCAATGGGTAACGGAGGCACAGCACACGCTATTCCTCAAATAACCCGCGAACAGCTCGAAGAAATAAGGTCAGTAGTAAAGAGCACATCAGAAGTAAACGATCAATTTGCAAAGAACATTGCAAATCTGAATGCAACGGTATCTCAATTAAACCAGACAAATATCCTTAATCCGCAAACAATGAGCGACTTCGATAAGATCGGGGACAGCCTTGGAAAGGTAACGGATATACTTCAGAGATCGACCGAGTATTCGGAAAAACTACAAACAAACATGAGCTCCGTAAAGACAATAGTATCGGAGATCAATAATATAAACTTACCGGATGAGAAGGTATTGAAAGAACTTCAGATAACAGCTCACTTCCTGAGTGAGACTATGAATAACATGAAAGATTCGTCAGCCACAAAGAGTTTAGAAAACTTAGTGTACCTGGCTGGCAAGAGGTAGATTAAATAAAATTTAAATTACATAGCCATGTCATCAGAAAGAGGCAGTAGTAAAGACGTAAAATTCGTAATATACCAGGTACTCTATATATTCGTAGTCTGCGTTATCGCTCTAAAGGGAGCAAGTCTCGACCTTTCCGAGGTTATCAAAAAGGAAAACGTGGTCGAGAAACAATATGCAGACTCATTAAAAACTTTTATCGATTCACTTCTTGCACTTGGATTAGTACCTGAGATCAATTTCGATACAACGAAAAAATTCAGCAACCCTGAGGAAATGAAGCAAAGGCTTCAGGAAATGCAGCAACAGTTATTAGTATTCAAGCAAAACAATCCGACACTTACAGTCAGCACTACATCGCCGAATATTAATGTAACGCAGACAACTCCTCAGATAGAGCAAAAGGAGCAAAATCCCGAGCTTGAGACTGAAATAAAAGAAGTACAGCCACTGAAGGTACAGCAATTGACGCAGTTTACTCAAAACACTGTACAGAACAGAGGCAACCTGGCACTTGAAATAATAGGAAGCGACGGAAAAACGCTTGCATCGATCCCTCCCGGCGGAAGCCAGACATTTACAATGGGTGGTCAAAGCAGTGTAACATTTAAGCAGGGTGAGCAAAGTAAAACGGTAAGTACAAAAGAAAATCAGAAACCGAGCATTAAGCTCACAAGGCTCGTACCGGCTGGTGAAGATGTATCGGTAAGAAGAATACAAAGTACAACAGGATACCGCGTAGAAATAAACGACGATTTCCCCGGTCAACTGGACGTCAATTTCTCAGGTCCTGTAACGGTAAAACAAGCAGGCGAAATGACCTATGACATTACGCTGAATTTCTTAAGATCAGAAACTCAGTTTGACAATTACACAGACGGTAAAGATTCACCATACACAGTTGGATTCCAGATCTCTGTAAAGGACAGGATAGCAGGTCACAGCTTAACTCAATCAGGTATATTCCAGTTTGGAACCTGGTAACATTAAATATTAAATTTTTTCCGGTAATATAAAGAAGAATTAAATTCATTAACCATACTGAAAAAGAAAAATGTTTAAAAAAATTATTTCAACCTTTGCTGTACTTGCTGCACTCCTGGTCACTTTTACTTCCGTAGTGCATGCTCAGTCAGAGAGAGATGACGATCCGAGGACATGGAAATACTTCCGCGTCTTTGCAAGAGCTCAGGATGATAGCGTATTCGTAAAGCTACAGGACGACCTCTTGATCGATCCCAAACTGGAAACATACGTAATTACAGTAAACATTCAGGATCCAGAGCCGCTAAACCAATACATAGTATTAGGTGACGAGGCATCTCCTGACGCTCAGCGATATGCGTGGTCACAGCTTTCCGAAGATGTACAAAACTCGCTTATTGCATGGACAGGGACAAACAAAGAAAACCTCAATCAGAAAAAATTAACCTATGCATCGGTATTTACAGATGTAATTTCCAAGATCAAAGTAAAAGAATTGATCGCACCTCCGCAAAAGCTGAGGGAGATCAAGAATACAACCTCCTATATAAATCCATACTTACAGATATTTGGAGGTGAGCCTCTTGGAATTCCACTAAAGGGATCATTTGGTTTTTCATTCTCGACAGGTACTCCTTATTCCGGTCCGCTGGAAAGTGAAGTTGTCTCCGGATACTTCCACTTACTTGGAGCAAAGATAGGTGTTAACACAAGAATAAAAGAGTTTACAAGAAGCAGGGAATCCAGAGATTCAGTTGTAGAATCAGGATCTAATTCCGTAAGTTTTGCGAATTACAATAACATGTTCTATCCAAATCTGGGTATAGAGGCGTCATATGTAATTCCATTCGGTAACTTCTTCGAAGTTGGTTTTTACAGCACGATCGATACAGGTAAATACGATCCTCCGATCCAGGTTCCAAACGAAGAAAGTTTTGCTTCAGGTGATACTACCTATATGCCAAACCTAGTTGTAAACGGAAGTTATTTTAACTGGGAATTCAGATATCCGTTTAGGACCTTTGGTTCAACAAGGGCAAAAGTTTACGTTGCAAGATATTTAGGTGAAACACACGTTGGTTACAGCGGTAGAGAGTTAAGGCTTGCAGGTTCTATATTTGACCTAAGAATGGACTTCCTTGTTGCAGGTGAAAGAAATTTCCAGGTATTGTTTGAGACATTGATATCCGGTATAGGCGAAGGTTTCGCATTTACTGGTTTTGCATTCGGACCTTCTATCAGGTTAGGTAAGACAAATACCGGAGGTTTCGGCGCACTGACGATACTTGTTAACGCAAGGTTTAAGATCGGTGACTACTTCGATGAAAAATAAAAGAGTATTATATACCTTAATAAAAAAACCGGGTTTATGCCCGGTTTTTTTATGCCTTATTTAAACTCTTCTTATGAAGTTTTTATTAATCTTGCTCCAAATGCTCCGTCAATTCCGTGGATGTGCGGAAAGGTCTCAATAAATCCCTGCTCATTAACAACATTCTCAGGTACATAATTTTTAGCATTATCGATCTTAAATTCAGGATGATTTTCCAGAAAAGCATTTACAATGTCGGCATTTTCTTCATTCTCCGTGGTACAGGTGCTATAAACGAGCACTCCACCCGGCTTTAAGTATTTTACTGTGTTTTCCAGTATCTCAGCCTGGAGGATCTGAAGTTTTTTAATATCTTCGAGTTCCCTCTTCCATTTTATATCAGGCTTTTTGGATAATACACCAAGCCCGGAACACGGAACATCAAGGAGTATCTTATCAAATTTCCCAACCATCTCCTCGCTTAACTCAGGACTCTGTGAATCATTTATGTCATCATGCAGAGTTTTAGTATTCTCAATGCCCAGCCTTTTAAGATTTTCGTTCATAGTCTCCACCCTGGAAAGATATTTATCCACAGCAAGAATATTGCCCTTATTATTCATGAGCTCAGCCATCTGCGAAGTCTTCCCACCGGGAGCGGCACACGCATCAAGTATATAGTCGTTTTCCCCTGGGCTAAGAAGACGCGCCATAAAACCAGCGCTTACATCCTGCACAGAGAAGTAGCCTTTTTTGAAGAATTCATCAGCATATATCTTTGACATTATCTTTATGCTAAAGTAACCGTCGAGATGCTCCGATACTCTGTAGTTAATCTTCCTGGATTTCAGATGCTCAGCGAGTTCATCCGGCGTTATCATCAGAGAATTCGCACGCAGGCTCAGGAACGGACGCCTGTTATTGGCTTCACAAAGCTTCTCGGCATCGTCGAATCCAAACCTGTTTATCCAGCGCCTCACCATCCAGTTAGGATGTGACTGTATAATTCCAAGGTAATTCACCTCATCTATCTCTCTGGTCGGCCATACGAGACTGTCCAGAGTCCTGATTATGGTTCTTAACAGCCCGTTTACAACCGCGGCATGTTTATCACCGTGAATTTTTTTTATGAATTCGACCGCCTCATTTACAGCGGCAGAATATGGGATCTTATTCAGGAATAGTATCTGGTAAAGCGCTACTCTCAGGGCATTTTTGACCTCAGGAAGGGTCTTTTCGTATTGGCCTCTGTAAAATCCATTAAGGAACCAGTCGAGACGTCTTTTCCAGCGAATAACACCATGAGCCATCTCATTCAAAAGCGATTTATCGAAGTCATTGAGCACATTCTTCTTTATTTCGGCATCTATGAGCTTATCCAGATAGGAATCTGTCCTTTCACAGCGGCAGAGTATTTTAACAGTACATGACCTTGCGTCAGAAAAAAGCGTTTTATAATTGGTATCGGGCTTTTTGCTTACCGGCTCTTTAATATTTTCCTTTAAATTCTCTTTATTTTCCATAAACTTAAGTTAGTCATTTACATTTAGATAAAAAATGACATTTAAAGTGCAAAACTTATATAAATGCCTTCCTGTTCTATTTAAAAAAAGGAATACGATGATAAAGACAGCTATTTTATGGGTGACGCTTATATTCCTAAGTAAACCGCTATTTGCGGATACTACGGAAGTCATTATTATAGGAACGGTGCATTACGAAACAGATAATTTCACCCCGGATTCACTGTACAACATATTTACCAAAATCACACCAAACGTAATCTTACTGGAATCGGACGCCTCGTATCTGACGGAGGATTTTAAGCTGAGACCCGGCTATGAAGACATTGCGAATGAGACGAAAGCGGTAACGAAATACCTGATGAATAGCAATCCCCTGCTCAGGCCATACGATCTCGAAAACCGGGATCAATTCCTTTTCAGCACTAACAGGCGAAGAACGGAGCGGGCATTTTTTGATGATCTTTCGGACCTATATGACGAAGGGAAACTAACGCCAGATGCGATCCAGCTAACAGATGATCTAATCACTAACATGAGCGACGCGCAATCAATGACGCTGAGCACTCCGTTTAACATCAACAGAGACGAGAACAGGGAAATAATCGAAAAGATAAATTACTACGATTTTGAAGCAGTAAGCAAGATAATAGAAATGACACCCGCACTCTCCTCATACGGAAACTACTGGAAAGAAGTAAATGACTTCTGGCTGATGAGAAATGACGCTATGATCGAGAATATAAAAAACTATGTTAAGGATTTTTCAGGAAGCAGGATAGTAGTACTATGCGGTTTCGCACACAAGCCCTACCTTTTAGAAGGACTGAGCAGTCTCTCCGAGAACGGTGACATTGTAATAAAGAACTACTGGGAAAACTGATCCGGATAGATAATTTCGCATTCATCGATCGAATTCAAAAAGTATTTACCGTAAAATTTAGATAGTATGCGGGAGTCAAGTATCACGACGATCCCCCTGTCCTCTTTGCTTCTAATAAGCCTGCCAATCCCCTGCCGGAATTTTAGTATAGCCTCGGGCAATGAGTATTCCATGAAGCTATTACCACCCCGAGAATCAATGAACTCCATTTTTGCTTTAATAACAGGATGATCAGGAACCTGGAATGGGAGCTTAGTGATGATGAGATTGCTTAGGGCTTCCCCCGGCACGTCCACACCAAGCCAGAAGCTGTCCAGCCCGAATAGAACGGAATCGATGTTATTCTTGAATTCGTCGAGCAGATGCCGGCGCGACATTCCTTCACCCTGTATTAGTATATCCATTCCATCACCATTCAGCCTCTCGCGAATGGTATCGGCGGTTTTGCGCATGAGGTAGGAGTTAGTAAAAAGTACGAGGGCTTTACCGCCAGTGAGATTTATATAGTGCTCGATATTGTCTGTGAGCGCCTGCTGGTAGAGTTCATTGTTTTCTTTGGACGGGGCGGGGATATTTCGCGGGATGTACATTTTGACCTGGGACGCGAAATCGAACTGCGACGGGAGCTTTAGTTCGCGGGCGATCTCTCCGCCGAAGCGCTTTTTGAAATAGATGAACCTATTGTCTATGGTGAGCGTGGCGCTCGTAAAGACAGCGGTATGGTCCGCGCGGAAGATATTCTCGCGAAAAAAGTCGGACAGGTCTATCGGGGAGGAGCAGATGGAAATATTCGCGTCGGGTCGCTGGGACGCGATCTCCACCCAGTAGACGAATTCGTCCTTCCGTTCCTCGTTTTTGCGCATCTCGATGAAATCGGCTATAAGGTAGCGGAACTGGCTGAACCTAAGTATATACTCGTTGAGTTCATTTTCCATCCATTCGTCCCTGCAATTCTGGCGGAGTTTTCGCAGGGAGTCAAGCAGATGTGTAAGTTCTCCGTCGAGGATGTTTTCCGTGACGTGAGGCTCGTAAACACGCTCAGCGAGGCGCTCCATCCTGCCTCCGGACATGTGAAAGAGCTTTTCTTTTAAGCCGGAGAAGAAGTCCTGGTTTAGCTCGAGAAGATTGTGAATTATGGGAAAAATGTGCAGGGAAGGAAAGGCGAGCAAGAATCCCTTGCGTTTCTTTTCGTTGTATAGTTTTAGCAAATTGTATCTCAGCATCTCACGGGTAAGCCTCGGATAAAGGTGATCCGCAGCAATAGCTTCAAGTGTGTGCGCTTCATCGAAGATCAGAAAATCATTCTTATATAGATAGCCTTCCGAATTTTCATCAAGTATGCCGTCGAACAGTGTAAAGAACAGGTGATGGTTTACGATTATGACGTCCGAATCGGCGAGCTCCAATTTCGCTTTTTGGAAAAAACATTCTGTGTCTTTAACACCGCATGTCTTTGTACTGCAAACTCCCCTTTCGGCACAGACATCGCTCCACACATTCTCTAATATCGGAAAAGCAATATCTGACCGGGTACCATCATTCGTTTGATTTACCCATAGATTGAGGCGGTCGAGGAATATCTGTTCATCACTTTCAAAAAGTGTATTCGATGAGTCGTTAGCCCGACGCAGTCTTTTGGGACAGATGTAGTTAGCCTTTCCCTTCATAAGGCTGGCTTTAAACTCCACGGGCATAACCTCATGGAGGAATGGAATATCTTTATATATGAGCTGTTCCTGGAGATTTATTGTATGGGTTGAAATGACCGCCTTACGCTGGTATTTTTTGGCAAACAGGATCGCTGGAACGAGGTAAGCAAAACTTTTGCCGACGCCGGTTGGCGCCTCAACAAAGATATGGTTCTTATTCTCAAGTGAGTCAAGTATTGCAAGCGCCATATCCTCTTGAGACTTTCGGTATTCATAATTCTCAAACTTCTGCGAAAGGATACCGCCTTCTTTAAAAAAATTAATAACCTCTTCTCTAAGATCCATGCCCTGAAAATACTTAATAAAGCAATTCAATTAACTATAAAAATTTATGGCATTAGGTCATAATGAACTGATATTCTTATATATAAAGCTTAATTTTGAACCTATGAGAAAACTTTCCCATCCTGAAATAAAAGCCGAGCGTAAGGACATAGAAAAGATCCATGAGTATAATCGGAATCCAATATACGTCCTTTGTGATAATATAAGAAGCATTTTTAACGTAGGATCAGTATTCAGGACATCCGACGGCGCGTTTATAGAAAAGGTATATCTATGCGGATATACCCCATATCCTCCGAGAAAGGAGATAGAAAAAGTGGCACTTGGGGCAACAAACAGCGTTCCCTGGGAATATCATAAAGACGCAATTGAAGTAGTGAAGGATCTCAAAAAGAAGGGTATAAAGATAGCGGTACTGGAGATAACCACAGAGAAGAATTATTACTGGAATCTGACCAAGGCTGACTTCCCTATTTGCTTGATAATAGGAAACGAAATAAGCGGTGTATCGAAAGAATTGATAGATGAGGCTGACATCTCATTCGAAATACCCATGATGGGGATGAAACAGTCTCTGAACGTATCTGTAGCGTACGGTATTGCGGTATATGAAATGATGAGGAAGTTAAATTTTGAATAAAAAAACCCCGCATGGAGCCGGGGTTTACGGGGTATCTCAGTAGATTAACTCAACCTTCTACTACACTCATAGATCTTATACGATCATTACTTCAGCGTTATTGACGGGATTATACTTAATGTTTATTTTGTCTCCAACTCTTGGAACTGCAACTTTAGAAACCAGCACTTCTGCCGTAGTTTCGAATGGTGTTCCATATGAAGGCTGTACAGCAAGTTTAAGCCTTACTATCGGGTCATAATTGACAAGCTTACCTGTATCTTCGATAGAAAGCACATCAGCCGTTGCAGGAACTCCTGTCATGCTAAGATTAGTATTACCGCCCATTGCATTTTTTGCTGTCTGCAGTGATTGATTTGTTTGGTCAACAAAATCCTTACCCATAAAGGTTTTTGTAAGAAAACCAGTTACTCCCGAATTAATGGTTTTATCTGCTTGATCAATTGCTTTGTTCGGATCTTTTCTTGCTTCCTCAAATTTCTTTTTATTGAAAAACATTTTTGATTCTCCTTTTGATTTAGAATTAGCTTAAAATTTAATTAACCAAAATTAACCCAATCTACTACGCCAAACAAATAAATCTTTTGGGGAATATTTTGCATAATTGTTGTTTTTAAGACCAGAAAATCTTTAAAAAGTTTATTTTTAAGCTAAAAACGGACTTTTCTATAGGAAACAATATTCGTATTGTAGGAAATAAAAAGCCCGGATAAAATTCGTCCGGGCTTTTGAAAATAAAGAAGGATTAAATTATTTCACCAACATCATCTTTTTAATATCCGTGAACTCACTTGTTATGAGTTTGTAGAAATAAACACCCGATGACAGCTTAGTACCGTTAAAGTCAATATTATATGAACCAGGTGTCAATTGCTGATTTACCAGAGTTGCAACTTCCTTACCAAGCATATCATAAACAACGAGCTTCACGTTAGTGCTCTTTGGAACGCTAAAGTTTATGCTTGTCGATGGATTGAATGGATTAGGATAGTTCTGGTTCAGTGAGTAATTGTCCGCAACGTTATTAACAGGTGTTATGCTTGTGGGCAGATTTTCACCATTATAGAATGCATCGGTACCGAAGCCACCAAATCCGTAAATTGCAACACCGCTTCTTTTTACGGAATAGTCGCTATTATGGTAAACCGCGCATACAGGGAAAGCCGTTCCAGTTGCAGTATTGCTCATTACATCATAATCCGTCGAGCCAAGGCTTCCGCTTTGTCCTCTTCTTACATTAATGGAGTCACCGCTTCCTTTTCTCCAGATCGCACAGAAATAACCTGTAGTCTGGTTAGTATCCGAAGCACACCATGTGTAAGAACAGGAAACGCTATTTGTCTGATCCAATGTAAAGTCCAGACCCCACGAGCTTCCTCCGTTAGCTGAATTAAGATATTTGGCAACATCGTCTTTTATCACCGTTATCATCATTCTATGGGTAATAGTCTGTGCTGTTTGCTGAACGTTCAGTACAGGTTTTTCATAAAATACGCCTGAACCTCCGGAAGTAAGGAAGTCCGTGTTTGTTGCGGCTGTAGGAACAAACGGTGTCTTTATTAGCCTAATCTCATTAAAGCCTGTAAATCTTCTCTCAACTGCAATGAAGACAGAATCAGAAGTAGTTCCAACAAACTGAGCAAAAGGGTAAAAATCATCATTACCGCCGAGGAATGATACTTCAGTATGCGAAGTGCCCCAGTTAGTTGTTCTCAGGTAATGGAATGAAATAAGATCATCGTTTGCATTATTATACTCACCGGCTACAACGCCTTGATATGTAGCAGTAGAGAAATACTGACCATCACTAAATGCCGAACAATAGTTGAACTCATTTCCTGAGGCAGGTGTAGAGATAGTCTGTATTATGTAATCCGGTGATGATGCATTTGGTTTTAAAGAAACAAACGCAAGAACAGCTCCGTCGTTAGTTGTAGCAGATGCTCTAGTATAATAACAAATGATCCTCAAAGAATCGTTATCTGAGGCCGATCTGCGGTCACATACCATGGAAATAGAAGAAATGTATCCCGTGGTCTGTAAACCACCCACCAGTGTCCATGAGCCACCACTGTTTGAGGAGCGGTAAAATCTTATAAACCTGTTTGGACTTTCATCAGTACAAAAGGCAACATATAGATTTCCGTCTTCAGCCATAACCATATCCATAGTTCTCGGACTATTGTTTTGACCGGTGAAGGTTCTCAGTGTAACATCTGTTCCAAGCCAGTCACCGTTGAAAGGCGGATTGCTTCCGTCAGAATAAACCGGTTGATCTTCATTTACATAATCACCGGAATTAACGACTTTAATACCGTCTCTGTACTGATCATTAACTATACCTTCGAGTCTCTGAACCTCATCGTAATCATCATTTTGTTTTGCAGTTTCGATCTGGTCCAGTAAAGACTGTGGAATATTCCTTTCAACCTTAACGCTATTTTCGCGAGCCAGTTCTTCAGAATGGGCATTCTTTTTCATATCCGAAAGAATAATGCTATTCTGATTCATATCCGACTGCGGAAAAGCATTTTGTGAAAGGAAAAAAGAAAAAAGTAGTAAGATAACAAATGGAAAGGTTTTCATTTTAAATTCCTCCTTTTTATTTTAAATGATTGAACTCTCTCTTGGGTCAACAATATTTGGTCGCACATACCAAATAAAGTTTAATGTCAAAAGAATTATTGAATTCTAATTAAAGCTACAAAGTTTTAAACGCTTGTACAAATAAAATTTTTTATAAAAATTAACCAGAATCGGCAATTTTTATAGTGCGTTAGTTCAAATTTTTACGTTACAACCCTGAAATCGATAAAAAACTTCGGAAAATAATTCTAATTTGTAAAAAATTAAAATTATTTTGGGAGATAATTAATTATGGGAGATAGTTAAAAATAGGTAAATCTATACTAAAAACCAAATAAAATTAACGTAAATCCGGGATGGAATTTTCATCCATCCCGGATTAAACAATAGCTAAAGTACTATTTTACCAAAGTCATTTTCTTAATATCTGTAAAGTCATTCGTTATCAGTTTGTAGAAATATACACCTGATGCAAGCGATGTTCCTTTAAAATCAACTGTATAGTTTCCAATAGTCAGATTCTCGTTCACAAGTGTAGCTACTTCTTTTCCAAGCAAATCGTACACGACTAGTCTAACATTTCCACTTTTGGGAATACTGAAATTTATCGAAGTAGAGGGGTTGAACGGATTCGGATAGTTCTGGCTAAGTTGATATCCGTTTACGATCCCATTGTTATTAGTTATACCTGTTGTAAGATTTTCCTGATCAAAGTATACATTGCTTGTGTAATTTGAGACTATTCCCGTATAAGAAAATGCGGAATACCTTGTTCCACCGTCATTATAGACAGCTACTACAGGTGAATTAAAGTTAGAAGATCTGAACTCATTTAGCTTGTATTCTCTTGTTCCAAGACTACCACCTGTTGTTCCTCTTCTGATCACAATTGTATCGCCATTGCCCATCTGATAGCAAGCGATTATGTTGCCCGGTCCCGACTGGCTTGTATCTGAAGAAATAAATGTGAAGTCCGGAACGATCTCACCTGATAATCCAAGAGATGAATTTGTTGTCCACGTCGATCCGCCGTTTTCACTCCTGTGATAAATTGCCTGGTTATTTAGAAGCGCGGAAACGAATATGATCCTGCTATTATTAAAGGCTGACGCGGATTGAACTATTGTGATACATGGATTTGTATATGGTCCTCCAGTTGTTGGGACTGAATATCTATGAAGTGTAGCAGTATTGCTCCACGGAGTTGCAAGAATTCTTGTTATACTCGGTGAAGCCGGAAACCTTCTTTCGACAGCAATATATACACTATCTGTCGAAGTGGATGAATTTCTTTTGAAAGCCGCAGAAGGAACATAGTCACCCCATGAAGGATAACTATCAGTTAGTGAGGTAACTGTGTATGTTGCTCCCCAGTCGTCTGTTCTGGCTTTTCTGAGACTGATACAGGTATCGCC
This sequence comes from Ignavibacteriales bacterium, assembly GCA_020635255.1. NCBI lineage: Bacteria > Pseudomonadati > Ignavibacteriota > Ignavibacteria > Ignavibacteriales > Ignavibacteriales bacterium. The sequence goes on along the minus strand of JACKAC010000001.1, from coordinate 206,280 downwards.
GGAATTACTATACTCTCCTGCTACTACCCCAATCCAGGTACTGGTAGTCCAGTACCAGCCGTCACTATATGCAGTAGGATACCACATTCTACGGCCTGATGACGGTGCAATTGCTGTAACACCGCCCATTGCGGCAGTACCGTTAGACCTGTAGGAAACCCAGTTAATTGTTGCGTCATTAAAGTTGGTTCCATCTGTTGAACGTGAATAAAACACATGAACCCTGGCTGAATCGGGAGAAGTACCTCTCACGTTAACTGTCATCGCTAATTGTCCAAAATACGCTGTCGTGCTTGTGACAGAACCTACAGCCTGCCATGTCAAGCCGCCGTTTTGAGAGTAAGCAATGTTAATCCTTCCGTTAGTTCCCGTAACAGGTCTTACAATGTATGCAACATAAAGGTTGCCATCTTCACCCATTACCATTGCAATTCTTCTTCCACCGGTATTTGTCTGTCCGATGTCTCCTGAATAAATAAGAATATCAGAACTCAACCAGTCAGGAGTATTGTATGGAACTCCGTATGAAATAAGCTGGTCGGCATCATTTAGATCAGGAATTGTTTTTAAATGACTGGTTTTGGAATTAATGAGGTTTCTTAAACGCATTTCCTCGGAAGTATTTCCGGACTCGATAGCTTGTTTAAGCTGATCGTCCCATTCAACCGGATACAGTGATTCGGAGGTTTGAGGGGTGAAATAACTGCCCTCAGTAGGTAGTCCCTGGTTATTGCTTCCATTATCGTCTTGCGCATTGGACAAGATCGGAATGAGCAATAGAAACAAAGTAAGTAAAAAGAATCTTTTCATTTGAAGTTCTCCTTAACGTTTTATAATTTTTTTTTGATATGTCTTTTAAGATCGCATATCTCCAATAGAAATACTCAGAGGATTCATTAGTGCGGAAATCTCATAAGTATTACATCACTCAAATTAAGCAGTAGATTATTACTTCTCAAATAAATTTATTTGAAGTTATTTTAAAATCTTTAGCCTTAAAATGGTTAAAATACAGTAAAAACGTTAATTATGAAATAAAAACAAGCTTTTGGTAAGGAAATTTTGATTGGAATGTAATGAAAATCGTCTTGTTAGGGATAAACTATTGTAAATTAAACACTTAAATGTGAGAGCCCTCGGAAATCTATTAATTTAAAGTAATCCGGGATGAATTCTCATCCCGGGTTAAGATATAACTTAAATCACTTTATTTTATCAGGGTCATTTTCTTGACATCTGTAAAGTCACTCGTAATCAGTTTATAGAAATATACACCTGATGATAATCCTGTGGCATTGAAATCAACGAGGTAAGTACCTGCCGTCCTCTTATCATTTATTAAAGTGGCTACTTCCTTACCAAGCACGTCGTAAACAACGAGTTTTACCAGGCCGTCTTTAGGAATTTCAAAGCGGATGCTCGTGCTGGGATTGAAAGGGTTAGGATAGTTTTGTGATAGACTATACTTTACTGGGATCTGGTTATTATGAACGCTAGTAACCGAGCCTGAACATCCTGTGCCTGCATACATGTCATAGGGTCCCGTATCAGGATAGATCGCAAAACAACTATCGCCGCTTGCATATCTAAAGCCCGGCTGAGGAAATACAGTACCGCTCAGTGTCGTAAGACCACCCTGGTTCATATTAATGTTGTCAGGATCCCATGCTCCTGTGAGGCCATTTAATCTTGTGTAAGCCAGAGAATCGGGCGACGAATCTACTCTTAGGCAAAAGTAGTGCGCGTCACCGTTTCTTACACCCACAATAAACGGCGCGAATGCATTTGATATCGAACCTCTTGGAAGCAATATGCTTTCTCCGGTTATATTATTAAAGTTACCGTAATTTGTAGTTCTGAAATATTTTACACCCCATAGAGATCCTGATACAAACTGCCTGAATAAACAAACTACTGAACCATTGCCGCTACTGTTTGTTGACAGATTTGCATATTGTTTATGTAGTGTGGGTTCACTGCCACCAATGGGTCCACCAGCAGTTTGAGGTACAGGCGCACCAATACTACATTTTGCAAAGAAGATTTTTGTACTGTCCCTCATATTGGAGTAAGAAACAATAATACTATCACTTCCATTTCTGAAGTACGCAATATCCGAGTGAAGATCCCTTTGGTTACCATCACTGGGTGAAGTACTCCAGTAAAATCCAGGTCCGTAATAGCTGAAAGTAGGTGCTGATGTTACATACGGGTCTAAAACGCGCGCATATTTTTGTGAATTTCTTCTATTTGGAGCTGATGTTACAGAATCGTAAGACGCAATGATATAAAGATATGCATTTGTTCCATATTGCGCATTATCCGATGTTAGTCTCGGTCTGTAATACCTGTTATTAGCACTTGTTCCAGGCCAGTTCATCGAGAAGACCGTTCCACCAAAAGGAGTTGGTCTGATAATCATACCACCACAAAGCCAGTCTCCGTTCGCATTTACTCTGTAGCCAAATGTTACCCATACAAAAGCGGAGTCGCCATTCGCAACTACTTCCATATCCATTTGATCATAGTTGATCCTATTGGTTCCACCAAGAGAAGCAAGAGCTCTTAATGACCAGTGAATACCATTGTCAGTAGAAGAGTAAAGCCTGAGAGAGTCCGGATTGCCGGTCGTTCTGAAAGCAATGCAAGCCCATAGCCTACCTGCGTTATTGCTGTTTTGCTCGGTAAATGTAACCATACCGGAAACCAGGTTAGTACCTGTATTGATTATCTCGGTTCTACCGAGGTCTTGCTGGAATGGAGGCTGGTTATCACGGGGCGCCTCGACAACCGCACCCGGAATGGGTGAAGTCTGAACTGTCGCATTGATACCATTAATATTATCCAGTTGTTTTTGCAGCTGGATTACTTCCTGTTTTGTACCGTTTCCTGTTCTTTTAATTTCAAGAATACGGTTTTCAATTGCTAATTCTTGTGCAGTAACTGTCCTCTGAGGACTCATAGTTGTCAGCTCACCTGACACCTGTGTGTTGTTTCCCGTCCAGTCAGTTTGATTCTGCCATGAACCTGTTTCTGTCTGAGAGAAAGCCGTACCGCAAAAAATTATGCTTACCATTACAAGTAATGATAAAAGCGTTGGCACTCTTTTCATTTGAAGTTCTCCTTAACGTTTATAATTTTTTCTGATATGTCTTTTAAAATCACATATCTTTAGTGGAAATACCCAAGGGATTTTTTTGTACGGAAATCCCTCAAGTACTACTTATTCAATTTAAGAAGAAGATTATTACTTCTCAAATAAATTTATTCGAAGTTATTGTAAATTATTCAGCACCCAAATTTATTAAAACACAGTAAAAGTGGTGATTACAGAGTAAAAACAAGCCTTTGGGATGGAAAATTTGTTTGGAATGTAACAAAAACGGTCAATTAGGATTAAATATCTCTAAACTAAGTACTTAATGGGAGTTAAAACTCGCGTTTTTCGACGAATTCTACAAGCATTTTTAAAGATCTCTTTACATCGTTTTCCGGGAAAGTACAGATAGATTCGAGCGCGTGAGTAGAATATTCTTTGATCTTTTGACAGGTATAATCTATCCCGCCATACTCAGAAACAAAATCATATACCTTTTCAAAAGCTTTAGATGATCTTCCTTTAATAAGTTTGATAATGTCTTTCGACTTATTGCCGGGAGCTCTCTCGAGGGAAATTATAAGAGGGAGAGTAAACTTTTTTTCTTTGACATCATTGCCGGGAGATTTTCCCAATAATTTTTTGCGACCTATGTAATCCAGCAAATCATCTCTGAGCTGGAATGCGATCCCAAGGTTTTCACCAAAATCCGACAATCTCTTTATCTTATCGGGATCATCTGTGGTACTTACCGCGCCAAGTTTACAGCATGTTTTTATGAGTGAAGCAGTTTTATCGGAGATAACTTTGAAATATGTTTCTTCCGTAGAATCAAAATTCCTTGCCTTCTGGATCTGTAATAGTTCCCCTTCACTCATTCTTCTCACTGCTTCAGATGTAGCATGCAGAAATTCAAACTCTTTTCCCTCCAGAGCTATCAGTAAGCCTTTGGAAAGAAGAAAATCCCCTATTAGTACTGCCGCCTTGTTTTTCCAGACAGCATTTATAGATGCAAAGCCCCTTCGCTCTTTTGCTTCATCAACGACATCATCATGGATAAGTGTCGCGGTGTGAAGAAGCTCAACCATATTCGCGGCGATATATGTCCTGTCGGTTATGTCACCGCATAATTTAGCTGAAAGAAGCACCAGCGTAGGACGAACCTGCTTCCCTTTTTGTTTATGAATGTATTTGGTGATCATGTCGATCAGGGCGACCTTAGACTTCAACTCTTCAGCAAACCTTACCTGAAATTCACCCAGCTCAACTTTTATGGGGGCTGTAATCTCTTTTAAATTCAAACTCTATTGATTTGTTTGTACAGAATCTTCATTTGTAACAAGACTCTCCCTTTTCTTTTGAGAGACTTTGCAAATATAAATACTTATCTCATATAGTATAAATAACGGTACTGCAAGCATTATCTGGCTGACAATATCAGGAGAAGGTGTCATAATTCCTGCTATTATCAAAATAGCGACAATAGCGTGCTTCCTGTACTTCCTCATAAATTCAGGTTTCAATATACCTACTTTAGAGAGGAAATATGATACCATTGGCAGTTCAAAAACCGCCCCTGCTAAAAGGCATACAGACATCACAAACTGTATATATTCATTCGCATCTATCTGGTTTACTATAATATCTGTACCAAATGTAGCGAAAAAGTTAAGCGCTGTGGGCAAGAGAACAAAATACGCGAATACGAGCCCGATCAGAAAGCAAAGTGACGTAAAAAACACTATACCGGATATATACTTGCGTTCCCTGGGCATAAGTGCAGGCTCGATGAACTTCCAGAACTGGTAAATTATATTTGGAATGCTCGCTATAATACCACCAATAATAATTACCTGCATATATAGAGTAAACTGCCCGTAAGGTTTGAGGTTTATAATGGTCAGGGGGGGTTCTGTATGCTTTGCGGGAGCAAATATTACGTACTTCATTATATCATCAATAAAAATACCAACTATTATAGCACCAATGACTATGCCAATAACCGATTTTATGATCCTCCACCTTAGCTCCTCCAGGTGGTCGAGAAACCCCATCTCATCATTATCAGCCTGATCTTCCTGATCTCTTATTTCCTTGTCTTCTTCCAACTACCAAAATCTATTTGGTTTCATAATTAAACAGATCAAATCTCGACGTAAGGTCTTTTACTTCAGCCGACACTTCCTCTTTTACTTTTTCATCTTCATGAGCAAATATTACCCTATTTATCATTCCTGCTATCTGTTCCATCTCGGACTCTCTCATTCCTCTCGTCGTAAGAGCCGGTGTTCCGAGCCTGATACCACTTGTAATAAGCGGACTCTTATCGTCAAATGGAACGGCATTTTTATTACATGTTATGCCTACCTCATCGAGCGCTTCCTCAGCTTGTTTTCCCGATAATCCTTTATTCCGGAGATCAATAAGCATCAGATGGTTATCGGTACCGCCCGATATTATATGAAAGTCATGTTCCTTTAATTTAGCCGCGAGTGATTGCGCATTACTTATAATTTGCTTTGCATAATCAAGGAAGCCGTCGTTTAGAACCTCCTTAAACGCAACAGCTTTTGCGGCGATAACATGCATCAGAGGACCGCCCTGTACTCCCGGCATCACCGTAGAATTCAGGATCTCACTCATCATTTTTGTTCTTCCCGATTTCGGAGCGACAATACCGAATGGATTTTCAAAATCCTTACCCATTAATATTATACCCCCGCGCGGACCGCGTAGAGTCTTATGGGTTGTACTTGCAACGACATGGCAGTACGGTACGGGATCGTTGAGCAGTTTTTTCGCGATCAATCCGGCAGGATGTGCGATATCCGCAAAAAGGAATGCTCCTACCTTATCTGCTATCTCTCTAAACTTGCTATAATCTATATTCCTCGAATAAGCGCTGGCTCCAACAGTTATCATTTTAGGCTTCTCGCGCATTGCGGCATCCATTACCATGTCATAGTCCAGCATCTCGGTATCGGGATTAATGCCGTATTGAGTAAAATTATACAGCTTACCGGAAAAATTAACCGGCGATCCGTGAGTAAGGTGCCCTCCATGGGAAAGGTCCATTCCCATTACCTTATCACCCGGCTTTAAAAACGTGAAGTAAACAGCCATATTAGCCTGACTGCCCGAGTGCGGTTGAACGTTGGCATATTCCGCGCCAAATATCTGCTTAGCTCTATCTATGGCGAGGTTTTCTGCGATATCCACGTATTCGCATCCGCCGTAATATCTTTTACCCGGGTAACCCTCCGCGTATTTATTGGTAAGTACGGATCCCTGCGCTTCCATTACCGCATCCGAAACAAAATTTTCGGAAGCTATCATTTCAAGCTTTTCAGCCTGCCTTTTCTTTTCTCCGTCAATTGCGGAATTAAGCTCTGAATCGAATGTCTTTAGATCAATATTCATGGTTTAGATTGATTTATAAGCAGGATATTTAAAAGACAAGGAATATAGAAAATGAACAGACATGTTGGGTTAACGACCGGTAAGTGTGTGGATTTTATCAACTCTCCTCTGATGTCTGCCTCCCTCAAAGTCCGTGCTGATAAACTTCTGAACATTCTTTAATGCAGTATCGAGGTCTATCAGGTCCGCTCCAAGCGAGATCACGTTCGCGTTATTATGTCTGCGTGACATTTCAGCCATTTTTTCGTTGACGGCGTTTACCGACCTGGCTCCGGTCACTTTATTTGCCACAATGTCCACTCCTATCCCGCTTCCGCATACCAACACACCATAATCCACATTTCCTTTGCCTACTTCCTGCGCGACCTTTGTAGCATAATCAGGGTAATCAACGCTCTCATCGCTATCAGTGCCCAGGTCTTCGACTTCGACACCTTCGGACTCCAGCATCTCCTTGATGGCTTTCTTATAATTTACTCCTCTGTGATCTGAACCGATTGCTATCTTCATTGCTGTATTATTAAAAATCGTCGTTTGGTCTGAGGAACCAGATCTCTCCGAAATTTACACCCAGATATACATTGAACAGTTCATCCTTTATTAAGCCGTTGCCTTCTTTTCCGCGTATGGAGTAGCTAAGGTTCAGGTCGATCGAATTAAGCTCGGAAATAGGGATACCGAAGCCCAGTCTAAAGCCAAGTGTGTTTATATTCTCGGAGTTTATAGTGTAATACGCCTGGTCATAAAACGCGCCAGCCCTATAGGTCAATTTCTGAAAAAAGCTTTTATCACGGTCCGGGGATGGCAATAGCTCTAACCCCGCACTGTACCTGGAAGAGTTTACAAAATTAGACGGGGTCATGCCGAAATATGTATAATCGCTCCATTGCTGGAAATATGCATCAGCGGCTACATTCACCCTGTCACCAAATCTATTGGAAATACCGAAACCATATGCTGCGGGGATTTTCACCACACCGGTCTGTACAATATTAGAATCAGTATTGATGCTGGATTGTATTATTGACTCTTCATTTGCAGAAAGGTCTATACCCATCTGGTAAACAAATCCAAATTTAAGGAAACGAAGATTCTTGCTTTTCTTATTTACAAGATTTTCCAGAGAGAATAACATTCCGCCCTTTACAAATGATTTACTGAGATCTGTTTCTGTCCTTGAAAAATAATCAAACAATGCTGTGTTTTCAAAATCGATCGTTCTCTGCGATATAATATTACCGAAAGCGTAATTGTATTCAGCGCCTATGCTCAGGCTTTTAAACAGCGTATATGTCATTCCGATATTTATCCTTGTCAAACCGCCTTCGCCGCTGAATGTATTCGTATAATTCTCGCCTTCGGATACCCCTGTTCCTATTATCTGGTATCCGATCGAACTCATTGGGTTGATACCGAGATTCACAACCCAGCCTTGATCTTTGCTAATAGGAATACCAATATTAAGCCCGTTTATATTTCCTTCGTTTACTTTTGTAGTAAGTACGCCGTCGGTTGACTTTAAGTATCCGTAGTCCGCCGACAGAGAAAACTTTGTAAATTCGAGCTTAGAATTAGCGGCAGGATTTAGATTATTTATGTAGTCCCCGGTTAATCCTATACCGAGGACACCCATACCGTAGGTACGTGAGCTGGTATTGTATCTTAGATCCCCAATTCCAAAGATCGTATAAGGGGATCCGCCATCGAATTCGTCATTTTCATTCTGCGCGAATGAGGAATTCCCGGCTAACAACATCATAATGGTCAATATCAATAATCCTGTTGTTTTCATCTCAGTTTCTAAGTGTATATCTAATTCTTAATCTAGGTACAACCGAAGTGTCCGCATAATTCGGACCGAAGAAAGAGAAAATGTCCATTGTGCCTGTCTCCGATACATTTCTCAGAGCCAGACCATAATTCGGAGCTATTCCCGAATTCCAATTCTGCATAATGACGATAAACCGGATAGAGTAAACGTTTCCTACCCTATTTAACGTTATGAATCCCAGAGAATCAGTTTTTGTCGACGTATCCGTCACCATTGCCGCTACAAGTCTTTGGTCGGAGTATTGTGTGATATATGAATTTGCCGTATCCAGTGTCAGTGTAAGGAGCGCGTCGTTTATCACGACGTTATTAGGAAGTTTCGAAAGATCGAAATTCATTATGCTCCTGAATGCCACTCCTGACTGAAGGAATATCCTGTCGGATTGTATCACAGAATTCGGCGCGTCCGATACGAACATACCATCCGATTCTTTAAGTGTAAGCGTGTCTGTCTGTGAATTTTTGGTGACGATAATCTCGAGCGCCGGGTAAAGATTTTCATCTCCTGACTGCGAAGTAAAGAATCCTTTGATAGTTGTTCCGCCATTAGGTATCATTATCACTCCCCTGTTTTTCACAGAATAGTTAGTATCAGCGGCAAATTCGAGCCAGTCTTTTGCAAGCTGGTTATTCAGAGTGATCGTAATTACCGATGAGTCCGTCGGGTTTCCGGAGAAACTTCCCTGTATTGTATTGTCTATATCAGCAGACGAGATCGAGTCGTATGTTATTGTTGGAAAGTTCAACGGGCTCTTTAACCTGAACACATCGAATGAAACCGTACCCATCGAATCCTGATAAAAATAATTCGTATATTTCAGTTTTATCTTTGCAGAGACAACAGTCGCGCTGTCATAATTTGTAGGCAGGTTGTTGAATTTTAACAGTGACCTTGCCTGATAATTCTGATACTGACCGACTAGCATCTGCGATGAAATATAAGTGTTAATGTATTGCTTAAAGTCATTTACTGAAATGGTGAGCGAGTCGGTTTTGGAATCGAGGAGCTTAGTTCCCAATGTGTCGTCCGGTGAAATGTAATTTTGTCCAAGGTCGGATGTCACCTCTTCGCATGAATAGAATATCAGCGCGGACAATAATACCCAAACAAATAAATATCCTGTTTTCTTCAAATTGCTAGTCTTTAATCTTAAATTCTGAATCTACTGTACAAATATAGTTATCCTAAATCAATTTAAAATTTACTTATTTTTCTATCCAAATTTTCTATATAAACAGATGCATCGTCCAGATCTTCAGCGAAATAATTAATTGTTATTCCCTCATTAATACATTCTTTTCGGGTTTTAGTTCCGTACCCGGTTTTTACTAATATCTTCGTTAATCCCGCATTTTCAGCACTTTTCATATCAACAAGTGAATCACCTACTAAAAAAGACTCTTTTACGTCAATATCATACTTTTTTACAGCTTTGTCTATCATACCTGTCCCGGGCTTTCTGTCCTCGCTGTGTTTCGAATATTCAGGCACTACACCATCAACATGATACGGGCTGTAAAAATAATCGTCAATCAAAGGTTTACCGTCTATGTTAAGAACTCTATCGATATCTTTATGAATTTCAGCCAGATCTTCTTCGGAAAGATATCCCCTGGCTATCCCGGATTGATTTGTTATAACCAGATTCAGAAAGCCGAGATCTTTTAAACGCGTCAGCGCTTCCTTTACTCCGGGAAAAATAACCAGTTCTTCTTTACTTGTAAGGTAATTTACATCCTCGTTGATTGTGCCATCTCTGTCTAAAAATACCGCCTTATTCATATCGTTATACGTAACTCTAATGGGGTAGTTACTTTGCGAGCTTGCTGTAAAGATTCATATACTTCTTAGCAGATACCTTCCATGAAAAATCAAGAGCCATACCGTTCCTCATTATCTTATACCATTTATTTTTATCTTTGAATACCTCTATTGCAGTTTTAACTGCTTTGAGGAGTTCATTGGAATCATATTTTTCGAATAAAAATCCGTTACCGTCCGGTTTTTTATAATCTGTAACCGTATCCGAAAGGCCGCCTGTATCTCTTACTATTGGTACTGTACCATAAGTCAGACTGTACATCTGATTAAGACCGCACGGCTCGTACTTAGATGGCATTATGAACATATCACACCCTGCTTCTATGTGGTGAGCAAGGTCTTCATCAAATCCGAGGTGCACAATAAGTTTCTTTGCGTATTTCTTTTTAGCATTCTTCAGAAATTTGTGATACTTCTCATCACCTGTTCCGAGTATTACAAGCTGAATATCTTCCTTCATCAGGGCAGGAAGTATCTTTTCCATTAGATCAAAACCCTTCTGGTCGACAAGTCTTGTAATCATGCCGATAAGGGGAACGTCTTCACTGTACTCGAATTTATACTTGTTGAGCAGTTCCCTTTTATTCTCATACTTAAGCGGAATCTCCTGATATGTATATCTGTATGTAATGACCTTATCGTAACTTGGATTCCAAACCGAATGATCGATTCCGTTCAATATTCCAACGAGGTCAGACTTACGGCTATCCAAAATCTTTTCCATTCCACAGCTGTAGTCTTTATCGGTTCTGATTTCCTCAGCATACTTCTGGCTAACGGTCGTTATCTTGTCTGCATAGGCTAAACCTGTTTTAAGAAAACTAAACTTTCCGTCGTGAGTTGCTTTTTCCAGCACTTCTTCCGGCAGTCCTGTCTTTTTAAAAGAGGTCTTGGGGAAATTTCCCTGGTAAGCCAGGTTGTGTATAGTGAAAACGGTTTTGATATCTTTAATGTGTGGATTGTCTTTGTACAGAGTCTTAATATAGGCAGGGATAAGTCCGGTTTGCCAATCATTGCAGTGAATCACATCCGGTTTCCACTGAAGTATCTCAAGCACATCCAGCACAGCTTTGCAAAAGAATGTAAAACGCTCGTCATTATTCGGGAAATCCTTCTTTGTCCGGATATTCTGATAAACACCCTTATTTTTGAAAAAATCCTGATTCTCTAATAGATATACCTGTGCTTTTGTATTCTTGCCATGGATAAATGATGACTTAATATTAAATTTACACGACTTGCCATCTACATCAACGCCAATATCTTTTAGACGCTTAATCTCATGAATCTGCAGTCTTCTCTCGTCGAGAGGACCATATTTTGGGGTAATAATTCTTACTTCATTACCTAATGAGTTTAAAGCCTGGGGGAGGGAATTTGAAACATCTGCGAGACCACCCGTTTTGGAATAAGGATAAACTTCACTGGAAACAAACAGAACATTAAATCCTTTTGCCATCTAATAAATTAAATTTTATTAATTTATGCATAATCATTTTGATTAGCAATGTATTAAGCGGTGCAAATACTCACCTTAATTCATACTTTTCAATAGGATAAACTCAGCTATCGATAGCTTTTAATAGTGAATATAGTACGGTATTTATTGGAACAGAAACTTTCTTTTTAGACGCAAATCTTAATATATCGCCTGTAAATGTCTCATATTCAAGGGTTTTGCCCTTTTCTCTATCCTGAAGTGTGGATGGCTTAAAAGGCCCTGTCTTAATAACCCTGTCTATGACACTTAATTCATCCTTTGGAGTCAATTTAACACCATAACCCTTTGCTACACTGGCTAATTCTTTGTACAGATCCCTCACAAATGCTTCTGACGTTTTATTCGAAAAAAGGCTATCCGTATTCTTTCCGATAATCATGCATAAAACATTATAAATGCAATTCCACATATATTTCACCCAGATATCGTGAACAATGTCTTCGGCAATGCGGGTTTTTATGTTACAGGAAGTAAAAATATTGTGAAAGCGGTCTATTACTTTTGAGCTGATGCCGGGACTTTCACCGATAATGATTATTCCGTTGGATGAATGCTTAATGATCCCATTTGCCAGCATCTCCGATCCAACATAGCAAAACCCCCTGATCACCCTTTTTCTGCCGAACGCCTTTACAAGCTTTTCGTAATTCATCAGCCCGTTTTGAAGGCTTAGAAAATATGTGTCCTTATCGACGACCTTTTTTAATTTCGCGATAGCATCATCAGTGTCATAGGATTTCATGGCTAATATCACGAGTTCGGGTATAAACTTTGCATTGGAAGGTGATTTATGAGCCTTTACCTTTTTGATATGGAAATCCCCGTCTACACTCTTTACTTTTAATCCCTTTGCGTTTAAGTGAGTGTAGTTGCTTCTCGCTATGAACCTCACATCGTTCTCCGGGTTAAGCGCCAGCTTACCCCCGAAGAAGCCGCCCACTGCTCCGGTACCATAAACTAATATTTTGTTCTTTTTCTTTTCCATTATCAATTTGAGAGAAGTTTCCTGGCAAGCTCAGGCATTCCCAAACCCGCTTTTTCTTCAATGAAAATTAAGTTGTCATCAAAGTAGTACATGTCAGGCTTTACAGGGTCAATGATATATTTAATTATGGACGGTCGTGTGAATTCTATCAAACTTGCCGCCGGGTACACAACAAGAGATGTGCCTACTACAATGAAGATGTCTGCATCTTCCGAGATATGCGCCGCCACTTCAATCATGGGTACCATCTCTCCAAACCACACAACATGCGGTCTGAGCTGTGATCCTCTTTCACATTTATCCCCGGCTTTTATTTCACCATAGCCGATATCATATACCAATGTACTGTCGAGCGAACTTCTTGCCTTTGTTAGTTCACCGTGCAGGTGCACTACCTTTGTCGAGCCTGCTCTTTCATGCAGGTCATCTACATTCTGTGTAATAACGGTTACGTCGAATTTTTCTTCGAGTGAAGCGATCGCTTTATGAGCATCGTTGGGCTGTGCTGTTTTTAGCTGGTTACGCCTCTCATTATAAAATCTCAGCACAAGCTCCCTATTCATGTGCCATCCCTCGGGGGAAGCTACTTCCATAACATCGTACCCTTCCCATAATCCGCCGGCATCTCTGAAAGTGGAAAGACCGCTCTCCGCACTGACTCCCGCTCCTGTCAGGACAACTATTTTCTGCATCTAAACGTTTGCTATTACGTTGTCCAGTATACTTTTTACCTCACCCGCGACTTCAGCCAGCTTCTCATTACCTGTCACTGAAGACATTATCTCCGGGTTCATGACCGAAACATGTACATCGCCGTCTTTTTCATATACTATCACATTGCATGGAAGCAATAGTCCCAGCTCCTGCTCCATTTCCAGCGCTTTGTGAGCAAAATTTGGGTTACAAGCTCCAAGAATCATATATTTATCTGTATCTATACCAAGTTTATTTTTAAGCGTTTCCTTTATGTCTATGGTTGTGAGTATCCCGAAACCTTCCTTTTTGAGTTCTTCGGTTACTTTCTCTATGGTTTCATCGAAACCCAGTCCGCTTGACTTTGAAATTCCGTATTCCATTTTCTTTTCCTTTGCTATTAATAAAAAATGCAACCGCTGAGGTTGCATTTCAAAAATTGTAAACCTTATATAGTATTTACTTTCCGGCTTCCACCTGCTGAATCAACCATTGCGCCATCGCTGTAGCTTCTTTTTTGGTTAAGCCCTGGTTTGGCATTGGTGGAAATCCCGGATCTACCTTCACCGGGTTATAAATAAATTCGGCAAGCTGTTGGACATTGCCGTTATATTTAGGAACAGTCTGATTATAAGGAGGACCTACTACTTTCTGGTCGAACTTATGACAGGCGATACATTTCGTATTATATATCTCATCGGCATTAATGTCTGTGGTCGTCACCACTGCCGCAAGTTTCTTTTGATCTTCGGCATCGGCTTCCGCAGAGATCTTTACAATGTGATCATCTATTGCATTACCCAATACCATCTCATCGTTTATTGTCGAGAATGTTATCGCGAAGAACATTATTATGAATGCCGCGGATGCGTATTTAACCTCCGCGTTCCTTATTATTGCATAAAGCAGGTTCCCTACCAGGATAAGAAGTAGGAATGTAATTCCCGTGTAGAAGAATACATTGAAAGATAATGCTTCCTGTGGGTACATGAGGAACTTTAAGAACATACATAGTATAAGAGCAATAACCGAGAAGAATGATAAAAGCACGGAGAACTTCGTTGCGAACTTCTTATAAGCTTCATCCATGTCTTTGATACCGCCCTGCCAGATAAAGAAGAAGAACAGTATTGCTATACCTGCCACTGTGCCTGCCAGTGAAAGGAAGTAAAAGAAATGTATAGTACTTTCACCGTCGATGAAAAACTGCATTACATTAGTCATACTTGCCCAGTCTTCCGGCAGATAAGCCAGTGTCATGCCACCAATGAAGAAGAATAAGCCAAAGAATATCAGAATAAATGCGTACCTTCCGCTTTTCTCATTTGACTCGTCGAGAATGTCTTTGTATTCAACGATATCTTCCGGCAGATCTTTAGAGTGTGTGTATTCTTTTAATGATTCGATCACACTTTCTACCTGGAATGTCGTTTTAAACCTGTATAAAAGAGCAAAACCTATAGACATCAATATACACCCAAAGAACAACGTACCCGGTACGATCGAGTTAGAATCGTACATGAGCTGAACATAAACAAAAGCTATCGAGAACGCAGGCAATATTCCAAGTCCGAGTCCTACTCTTCTATTGACAGCCAGTTTATCCAGTATATCCTTTGCAAAACGGATATACATCGGATTATGCTTCTTCCTACCGATAATATTAAAGATAAACGATAAAGTTGAAGCGCCGAACACCATCGAAATAAACGGAATGAACACCAGCAGTGATATTATCAGGAAGAAGTTCATCAACTCCAGATGGTGCGTTGACGGCGGTATTGCTATTTGATCGAAAAAATTCATTCTTAAACTCTAGATTAGATTTATTAATTTATCTAATGACATCAGCGTTATAAATATCAGCGTATAAAAATTAATTCCTATGAACGACCTTATGATCTGTTTGTTATTTAGATCCGAACGGCTGAACCTGTACATGCTCGTCAAAAGCCATACGGATGCAACGCAAAGAAGTAAACCCGTTATAAAGTAATTTAACATTCCCCCGGCGAACAGAATAACGACCGGCACTACCGTCAATACCGACGTAAAGAAAACCATGTTGGCTATTCTCTCACGCGATAATGTAAGAACCGGGAATCCTGCTCCCTCGTACTCTTTACCGTACTTTAAAAGCAGCAACCAGAAGTGCGGTATCTGCCAGATGAAAAAGTACGCCGAAACGAGCAATATCTTTTCATCTAGAAGACTGCCTCCGGCGGCTACCCATCCTGCAACAGGAGGAAGAGCCCCCACGAGCGAACCGGGAATTATAGCCAGTGAAATTTTTCTCTTTAACGGAGTATAGACAAAATTATAAGACACGTAAGTCGCAAGTCCGACAGCAAGAGTCATCAGGTTAGCTCCCGCAACCAGAACCGCAGAACCTGTTACAAGAAGCAGGAGTGAAACTATCAGCGCAGTCCCTTCACTTACTCTTCCGGCGGGAATCGGTCTGTTCATGGTTCGAGCCATCAGCCTGTCGTAATGCCTCTCCTGGTAATGGTTCAATGCCGCGGCACTGCACGCAAGTATGAATATCCCCGCAACCGGGTAAATAAATTCTATCGTAAACGAATTAGTGGCAAGTATATATCCCAGCGCTGTAGTAAAAGCGACAAAGAGCGTTATCTTTATTTTGACAAGCTCCAGCATGTCCTGCACGAACGAATATGCTTCGCTTCGTGCTGAGGCATGACTATTAACGGCTGTATTTAGATATTTACTGCTCATCTGCTATTTCGTTGTATCTGTCTTTGATGTATCTGTACCGCTTTGAACTTTGGTCGTGTCGGTACTCATAGTCTTTGTTGTGTCGGTTGTCGTACCCGTCGAATCTGTTGTAGTCGTGGTCGTCGTCACGGGATTTGGTATATTATACCATGTATTAAATACATCATCAGGAAGCACGATAAGATGCGTCATCATAATAGAGTGATCCAGCCCGCAGTATTCCGCGCAGGTAATTACCAGCGTATCGAGACCCGTCGGCTGGAACCAAAGCCTGTTTTCCCTTCCGGGAATAGCATCTTCCTTTACCCTGTATGCCGGCACAAAAAAGCTGTGGTTAACATCGATCGAATAAAGGTTTATTCTTATAGGCTTGGAAAGCGGTACAAATAGAGTATCACTCTTCTTGCCGTTTTCATACTCAAAATTCCACTTCCACATCTGTCCTGTTACTTTCACCGGCATTGCATCCGGGGGTATATCCCTTATGTTTTCGAATCCTTTCCATCCATAAAAGAAAATTATTAAAACAAGTATTGTCGGGATGACAGTCCAAATTATCTCAAGCGGTGTATTACCGTGTATATTCTCAGACTTTTGATTTCTCTTTGCGCTGTACTTATATAGGAAATAAAACATTGCGACAACAATGATCATCAGGAACACAAAGCTTATCCCCAGTATAAGAAGCAACGTCATATCTGTTTCATGACCTATGTTTGGCCTCATAATAGTGGATTCCTATATATTAGATCTGTAAAAGTTAAAAGTATCATTGTAAGAAAAATTATAATACAAACCAAAATGAATATTCTGAATATGGTCGAGTCAAACTTTACGTGCATAAAATAATTCATCACAAGAGATGTTTTCGTCATAGCAATAATAATAGCAACAACAAGAGCCAGACTGCCGAGGTTTATACCGGCTATCGTCACCGTGATCGCAGTCAAGCCGATCAAAGCAAGCCAGATGAGCACAAATGTTCCGTACCCAACGTCATGACCCTCCTCATGCGCGTCTTCCGGTCCCTGCTCCTGCACACCTAAATTGTGCTGTACATCTCTCTCAAAAGTTTTTTCGTCCATCTTAATGAATTAAATAAAATAATGGGAATAAGAATATCCATATCACGTCGACAAGGTGCCAGTAAAGACCCGAATTTTCGAGCCTCTGGAAATTATCATGTGTTATCTTCTGCTTTGCAATGAAATACATTATTACACCTATAAAACTCATACCAACTATAACGTGGAGCCCGTGCAGTCCGGTCATCACATAATACAAACCATAGAACACTGTCTCGCCTTTTGAAAGCTCTTCCATCATTGGACCGCCCGGATAAAGCCCTAAATGGATCTTATGCGTCCATTCAAAGTACTTATTCACCAGGAAGATCAGACCGCATGCCTGCGTAACCCAGAGGAAGAACATACACAGCTTAACTTTCTTCTTTTGTATTGATACGATGCCCAATACAACAGTAAGACTGCTTGTCAAAAGTATAACAGTATTGATTGCGCCAAGTATCGGATCAAGCCTTAATGCCGCCGCAACGAATGCATCCGAGTATTCATACCTGTATGCAGCATACAAAATGAACATGCCACCAAAAAGAAGTACCTCTGTGAACAAAAAGAGCCACATCCCCATTTTGGAGCCTGTATCATCCCTGTGGATCTGTCCGTGAGCGTGTGAATGCTCAGCCGCTATTTCCGGGTTTTGACTGCTCATTATGCTCCTTTCATTATGGCATTTGGTTTTTCATGATCATAAGGCTCTCCTATTACTACGGGAGGTTCCTCAAAATTTTCAAGCGGAGGCGGTGATGGCACTTTCCACTCGAGAGTTGTTCCTCCCCATGGATTCATCGGCGCGCGTTCACCATTATACAAGCCTCTTATCAAATTCGCTACTATCAATATTAGTCCTGTTACCAGTATCCAAGATCCGACTGTCGAAACAATGTGATACGGCTGGAATTCCGGCAGGTAATCATAATACCTTCTCGGCATTCCCATATATCCCATTATAAACATCGGGAAATAAAGTACGTTGAATCCGATCACAAACACCCAGCATCCGAGCTTAGCCATCTTTTCATTGTACATCCTGCCGAACATCTTAGGATACCAGTAGTGAAGCGAAGCAAAGAACAGGAATCCCATGCCTCCAAACATCACATAATGGAAGTGTGCTACTACAAAATATGTATCCGTAAGGTGTATGTCCGTATTGAGTGTACCAAGTACAAGTCCCGTAAGACCTCCGATGGAGAATACAACTATAAATGCAAGTGTATACAGCATCGGCGTCCTGACTACGATCGAACCTTTATAAAGGGTTGCCACCCAGTTAAATACTTTTATACCCGTCGGTATAGCAACTAGGAATGTCAGCAGTGAGAAAATGATCCTTGCAGTATCGCTTATACCGCTTACAAACATGTGGTGTCCCCATACCAGGTAACCCACAAATGCAATTGCCAGTGAAGACATCGCGATCGGAACGTATCCGAAAATGTTCTTCCTGGAAAATGTCGCTATAATATCCGAGACCACACCCATAGCCGGCAATACCATGATGTAAACCGCGGGGTGCGAGTAAATCCAGAACAAGTGCTGGTAAAGTAGAGGATCGCCTCCTTTATTCGGGTCGAATATTCCGACCCCAAGAGTCCTCTCTAATATTATTAATGCTAATGTAATTCCGATAACCGGTGTTGCGAGAACCTGTATCCATGCGGTCGAATAAAGTCCCCACACAAATAAAGGCATCCTGAAAAATGTCATTCCCTTTGCGCGCATCCTGTGCACCGTGGTAACGAAGTTAAGTCCTGTCAAAATCGAAGAAAACCCGAGGACAAATGCCGCGAATACCGATAGCGAAATGTTAGTCGTCGTTCTTACACTATAAGGCACATAAAAAGTCCAGCCCGTATCCATTATTCCGCCTCCGGTAAATAATGAGGTTATAGCGATAGCACCGCCGATAATATATAGATACCATGACATTAAGTTCAGTCTTGGAAAAGCTACGTCGGGAGCGCCTATCTGTATCGGCATAATAAAGTTACCGAAAACCGCCGGGATTCCCGGAATGATGAACAGAAATATCATTATTACACCGTGAAGCGTAAATATAGAATTGTAGGTCTGAGCTTTCATTATAGTTTCGCCGGGCGTCAGCATCTCCAGTCTCATAAGCACACCAAGGCTCACTGCGACCGCGAAGAATGAAAGCATTGCCATTAAATACAATAACCCTATACGCTTGTGGTCTAAGGTAAGTAACCAGCCTGCTATTCCTTTGAATCTTCCCTTGTACTCGTAAAACGAGACTTCCTCAGCACCTGTAGCGATAGTTCCGTTAGCCATTTTTCTTAGTCCTCATTAT
Organism: Ignavibacteriales bacterium; assembly: GCA_020635255.1. Classification (NCBI taxonomy): domain Bacteria; kingdom Pseudomonadati; phylum Ignavibacteriota; class Ignavibacteria; order Ignavibacteriales; species Ignavibacteriales bacterium. The sequence goes on along the minus strand of JACKAC010000001.1, from coordinate 186,803 downwards.
GTTTGAACTGTTTTCTTTTTCTTAACTAAAAATACGACAACAAATACTCCGATAAAAAATAATACCATTCCGCCCGTTATCCTGGTAATATCCAGCGTATATCTTCTTCCATCCGGGTCATAGCTAAAACACACCTGCAGTACCTTTGCGATCGAAGCTCCTACTCTTCCTTCGGAAGCTTCTATCAGCGCCATCTTAAAATCGAATACATTGTAATCCGTTCCGAATAAGTATCTTACTATCTTGCCTTCGGGCGATACAACCGTTATTGCAGCGCCGTGCATAAAATCATTTCCCTGCTTCTGATAATTCCAGCCAACCACCTCGGTTATCCTCTTCGCGTTCACACTGTCAGCCGTTAAAAATCTCCAGTCATTGAAGTCCACATTGCGTGTCATCGAGGCAATGTAGTTCTTCTTCTTCTCCGACGCCATGTGATAATCTTCGCTCGGATCCATGCTTATTGTAATCACGTTAAAATCATCGCCGGGTTCGAGGTCCACCTTATTTACCACGTCAGCAAGCCCCGAAAGAAGAGGACTGCATAGACCCGGACAGCGGTAATAAACTATGGAGATCACAGTAGGCTTGTCACCTATTAGCTCTCCCAGTGTAATGGATTTCCCGTATTCGTCATAGAATACCATGTCCATCGGCACTGTCTCTCCGAGCTTTTCACTTATACCTACCTGGTCCGGTGTTGGCGGTGGCTCCTGTGAGTGAGCAGTATATGTTATAGAACTTAATAAAAGAATTACAAAGAAAAAGATAGACTTACTTCGGTTGTACCTGGTTCTGTGTCGTCTGTTTTTCTTGTCCATTATTTTCCTCCACCTGTACATTATTGTTTATTACACTTCTTAAATACGCATACAATGTTGTCCACTCTTCTGCAGTAAAATCGTCCACATGCGCTCTGAATCCTTTTTGCAGCGGGTTTGTCGATACGAATGCAACGAATGTGCCCTCGCTTGAAGCCCAGCTTTTATCATTAAACAGCGCGGTAACTGTCTTGGCTATATCATTGCTTACCCTTCTCAGCAGTTCCGCTCCGGCTGAATTATCATTTTCAATTTTTCCGATCGCATCTTTGATCTCGGTATTTACAGGCTTGTTTTCCTCAAGCAGTTTATCCATTGCCATGCTTACCGGGATCTGGTTAGGCTGTTTCTCCCCTTCTGATAAATGATATGTTGCATCCAGTTGCTGGAGATCCGCGCTTGTTATCGGCGGGAACTGCGGGTTAAATGTTCTCACATAAGAGATCAGATCCAGCCTTTGCTTCGGCGGAAGATTCGAAAACGATGCCATTCCCGTGTTTGGTATACCTTCCATCAAAGTCTTGTACATTCCCTCTATAGTATAACCGTTTTTCCAGTTATCCAGGCTCGTAAAATTCCTCGGGGGAGGATTCAGAGAAGCCCCTGCCGGACCGTTTCCCTGGCCTGTTTCACCGTGACAGCTCGCGCAGTTAGACGCGAAAAGCTGTTTGCCTGTCTCGATTATCCTTGCGTCGGGAGTTTGATACATCGAAACATCTACTGGTTCTGTAGTACTGCCCTTCTTTACGGGAAGCTCACCCAATGGTGTCACCTGCGCGGTATCGGATATCGTAAATGGAACCATCTTCGTCGATGTCATGTAGCCGAGCTTGCTGAGATACATCGTGCCGATGCTGACTATGGCAACAAGCACAACAAAATAGATCAGAGCATAAACTCCCGTGAGATTAACTCTCTCCTTAGGAGATTTTATTACCTCTTCATCGGGTTTTATTTCGTATTCTCTAATATTGTCCATTTACAGACTATAAAATTTTCTTTAGTAAAGATGGAAATTCAATCCGCTCTCAAGCTTCGGGTCACCTATAGGCATCAGGTTATTTCTTTTCGCCTGCATGCTAAACATTATCATAAATAAACCTACCGCGGCTAACGGATACACTATCTCTATCCATCCAAACACCGCGTTCTCGCTTCCCATTCTGTGAGTATATGTCGGCATTATCATCCAGTACAGGTCATAGTAGTGTGCGAATAACAGCCATATCGCCATGACCTTTAATCTTGATATATTCGTCTTTACCGATCTTGGAATAAGCACGAGGAACGGAATAATGAAATGAATCACCAGCAATCCGTACGATACCATTTTCCATGTACCGTGTGTCCTGAGCATAAACCAGAATGTCTCTTCCGGCATGTCTGCATACCATATCAGCATGAACTGTGAAAATCCTATGTAGGCCCAGAATACAGTGAATGCGAACATCAGCACACCCATACTGTAAAAATGCGAATTGGATATCTTTGAACTAAGGTAACCGTTCTGCTTAAGCATCACCGATACAAGTGTCAGAGCCGCGAAAGCCGACAGCACCGTGCCTGCGAAATAATAAACACCAAACATCGTCGAAAACCAGTGCGGTTCCAGGCTCATTATAAAATCAATTGCCGCTATCGTAAGCGTTATCATAAACAACGGAGCAAACGGAGCGGAAAACCTTACGCTGATCTTTGTAAGTCTCGGGTCTTTTGTTGTATCTTGTTTCCTTGAGTTCCTTATAAAAACAAAATAGAACAAAAGCCAGATCAGATATGTTGCTATTACTCTTACTATGAAGAACGTTACATTCAGATACGGTTCCTTACTTTGCAGTAACGGATCGTTCGCAACTGCTTCCTTATGAGACCATTCGTATAGAGTATGTAATCCCAATATTAACGGAACCACTAATATTATAAGCAATGGGATCACCGACGACAAAAATTCACTTATCCTTCTAAACGGTGTGCTCCATGAAGCGCCCGTGAGATACTCCATTCCAACAAGACCAAGCGAACCTACCGAGATACTCAAAATGAACATGTACATAATGAGATAATTGAACATCGCCCTTTCGCTGTCCACTACAAAGGACAGCCCTATCCCTATGGCTCCAATTGCTAACAGTATAAAACCGGTTGTCATTACTTTACCCGGTAAAGGTTTTTGCTGATATTCCATTATTTTTTTGTAGTGTCTGCTTGAATCTGTTTAGTTGTGTCCTGCGTCTGCACTGTCGTCGAGGTCGAATCCGTTGCGCCGACATCCTGATCAGTTGCATTCTTTGACCTCTGCAGGACTCTTATATAATGTATAATTGCCCATCTGTCCTCGCGTGACACCTGGCTCGCATAGCTGGGCATTACGTTCTGTCCGTTTGTAATTACGTGATAAATATTTCCGTCTGACCAGTTCCTTACTTTTTCACTCTGAAGCGTCGGCGGGTTCGGGAATTGTCCCCTCAGTCTGCTGTCGCCTTCACCATAATAACCGTGACACGGGCTGCAAAAAGTGTTAAATCTGTTCTGACCCTTTTCCAAAACCTCTTTAGAGAATGGAAGCGGGTTTGACAGATACTTAACCACCGAATCCGGGAGCCCTTTATATTCATAAGGAAGCACACCTCTCATCACTGTTCCCTCCGGCGGGATCCTCTCTGAAAATCCATCCGAAAAGAATGTCGAAGGTTGCTGTGGTGTTACTTTTTCCTGTGACCACATAAAATCGAACGGAGGCTGGAACAACACCCAGTTCAATGTCACGTATGTACCAAGCGCCACCACTATCGCAGTCATCACCAGTATTCCGAGGAACTTCTTCTCGAATATCGGAGCTCTTGTATTGTCTTCTCTGCGCTCGAACTTATCTATAATGCTTACGTCATAGCTTCCCGCGCTTTTCAGGAAGTTGATTGCTTCTTCTTTATTAAACTTCGGATCGCTTGCTCTTATTATTACACCGAACTTGTCCGATGACACCCTCTTCATGTATTCGGTATCCATCAACGGGTTGTTAGTCCACGGAAGTTTATTCAAAAGGAATAACATAACTCCAACCGTCGTTAAGCCGGACAATAACACAGTAAGCTCGAAAGTGATCGGAATTGCCGGAGGAATAGTGAAGAACGGCTTACCGCCTACAATACTCTGGTAATCTATTCCCGACATCCATCCTATCATCAATAACGCAGAAATGGTTCCTATCAGACCGAACGTAAACGAGAAATAACCGAGCTTCGTCGGCTTTAATTTCATCGCGTCATCCAGACCGTGTACAGGGTAAGGAGTATGAACGTCGAAATCACTGTATTCCGAAGACACCTTGTCTGCGGCTATCATGATCTCGTCAGGAGTATTAAACAGCCCGGCTACGCAATAAATCTCGTTAGACCGGGGATCGATACCCATGTCCTTATCTATTTCGGCTATTTTTTCTTTTATCTTATTAAGCATCTGCTTATGCGTTCTCGTGATTTAGATGAACTTCCTCCGCGTGTCCGTTATGCCCGTTCAAATGTATAGTGGGCTGAGCTTGCGGTGTAACTGCCTTAAGCTCTGCTATCGAGACAGCCGGCAGTACTCTCAGGAATAATAACAACAACGTAAAGAAGAATCCAAAACTTCCCAGCAACAATCCGAAATCGACGAGCGTTGGGTAAAACATAGCCCAACTCGATGGCAGGAAGTCCCTGTGAAGCGACGTAACAATAATAACAAACCTCTCGAACCACATACCAACGTTAACCAGTATAACGATCACAAGCATTATTGGGATACTTCTTCTTACTTTCTTAAACCAGAATAACTGCGGGAATCCTACGTTACATGAGACCATGATCCAGTAAGCCCACATGTACGGACCCCATATCCTGTTAATAAATGCAAATTGTTCGAATTGATTTCCGCTGTACCATGCAATGAAAAGCTCCATTCCGTATGCGTAACCTACCATTGTACCCGTCGCAAGCAATATCTTGTTCATCGTCTCGAGGTGATTGATAGTAATGATATGCTCTACATGAAAAGCCTTTCTCAATAATATCAGCACCGTCGCCACCATACCAAATCCCGAGAATATAGCGCCCGCGACAAAGTATGGAGGGAATATCGTTGTATGCCATCCCGGCAATATCGATACCGCGAAGTCAAAGCTAACTATGGAGTGTACCGAAAGCACCAGCGGAGTTGAAAGACCTGCTAATATCAGGTAAGCTCTTTCGTAATTCTGCCAGTTCCTGTTCGAGTTCTTCCAGCCCAGACTTCCTATCGTGTAAAAGAATTTCTTTATTCCGCTCTTTGCTCTCTCCCTCATTGCCGCGATATCAGGTACCAAACCGATTCCCCAGAATACCAGCGAAATGGTAAAGTATGTCGAAACCGCGAATACGTCCCACAGTAGAGGTGAGTTAAAGTTTACCCAAAGTGAGTTCTGGTTTGGATATGGTATCAGGTAACCTGCCAGCCATGGACGTCCTGTGTGAAATATCGGGAATAGTCCCGCCGTCATAACGGCAAATATCGTCATCGCTTCAGCAAATCTCGCGATACCTGTTCTCCACTTCTGCCTGAATAGATACAATATAGCGGAGATCAGCGTACCTGCGTGACCGATACCGATCCAGAATACAAAGTTAATAATACCGAATCCCCATCCTATAGTGCTGTTGTTACCCCACATTCCGATACCATAATAAACCGTCAGCCATAATGACACCGCGCCTATCAATAACGCTACCACGCTTATACCAAATGCCATATACCAGGATTTACCCGGCTTCCATTCGGTAGGAGCCAGTATCGCATCATCGATCTCTTTGAATGAGTCTTTTCCCTGAACTAACGGAAGCTCTGCAGTATATGTCTCGTTATAACTCAATGATGTTCAACCTCCGTAATTTCTTCTTCGGTATTTCTAAGTTTTGCAATGTATGTTACATTGGGTCTTACTTTCAATGAATCGAGCACTGTATAACCAAGCTTGTGCTCTCTGTATTCGTTTATCTTCGCTTCTTTGTCGTTTACGTTTCCAAAAGCTATCGCGTCCGTTCCGCATGCATCCTGGCATGCAGTAGTAACACCTGCACCATTGAATACCTGTCCTTCTTGTGTAGCAACCTGTCTCGCGTGCATTATCCTTTGAATACAGAATGTGCACTTCTCCATAACCCCTCTCGATCTGACCGTTACTTCGGGATTCATCATCTGATTGAGCGGTTCCTGCTCTTGATATCCGTCCTTAAACATTCCGCGGAAGTTAAAGTAGTTGAACCTTCTTACTTTATATGGACAGTTATTCGCACAATACCTTGTTCCTACGCATCTGTTATATGCCATTCCGTTTAGACCGTCATCCGTGTGAACCGTTGCCTTGACCGGGCATACGTTCTCACAAGGTGCAAAATCACACTGCTGGCAAAGCATCAGCTGGAAGCTCGATCTAGGGTTCTGTACTGTTCCTGAGTAATATCTATCCACTCTCAGCCACATCATTTCCCTGTTCTTCTCTACCTGCTCTTTACCGACAACCGGTATATTGTTCTCTACGTTACAAGCCATTATACACTCACCGCATCCTATACATCTGTTGAGGTCTATAGCCATTGCCCACTTCACGTTGGGGTATTCAAACTCCTGTCCGTTTATTGTCGGGAATTCATTCTCTTCTTTTAAATGCTCTGTTCTCTCAGCGAGGAATGCCGGGTTCTCTTTATATTGCTTTACGGTTCCTTCCTGTATGATATGACGTCTGAATTGTATGTCTTTATATTGAGGATCTTCTATTGGATAGTGTTCGACTGTCGAAACTAGCGTGTAAGTCTCGCCTGTCTTTTCCATACCTGCGCCGTTGTATAGCCAGTATGAAATAGCCGGGGCTTTTCCAACCAGCACGTTGGCGTTCACGCCTGTACCGCTTCCTACCGTTCCTGCGTTTTTTTGACCGTAGCCGAGATCTATCACTATCTGTCCGTCAGCTATGCCCGGCTGTACAAATACCGGCATGTTTTGCTCTCTTCCGTCAATAGTAACTTTAATCACGTCATTCGATTTCAATCCCTTACCTTTTGCAGTATCGGGAGATATCGCTGCGTAGTTGTCCCACACTATCTTTGAAACCGCGTTCGGGTATTCCTGAAGCCATCCGTTATTCGCATATCTTCCGTCACCTATGGACTCGCTCTCTTTCAGCATCACTACCACTTCGCTTCCGGCTTCCATCTTTCCCGCTGAGCCTAATGCCGATGCATTGAATTGCAGTGTCCGGGACGAAGTCTTATTCGTCAGCACCGCACCGTCATGAAGTGACGCAGGCCAGAAATTGTTAAATCCTACGCTTGAATTAAGCGATGGATAAATACTCTTTTCCCAGTTATCCTTTAAATATAAATGATAGATGTTATCGTTGTATTCGTTAGGACTTCCGCTCGACCAGTTTAGAAACATTGCTTCCTTCTGCCTCGTATTATATAGAGGAGATATTACCGGTTGTTGAAGGCTGTAATAGCTTGCCCTTGTCTGGAAATCACCCCATGACTCGAGAAAGTGGTTTGTCGGAAGTATATAATTGCTTATTGCTGATGAATCGCTCGCTCCTTCTGTCATTGTCACAACCGTCTTCACATTGTTCAGCGCCTCTGCATAGTTGTAATCAGCCGGCATCGTAAATGCAGGATTGGTGCCGAAATGTATCACCACCGCTATCTTACCTGCCTGCATGTCGCTCATCAGGTTATCCAGGTTAGCCCTGGTATTCATCATTATTAGATTTCCGCTGTTTGTCGTTTGAGGAGGTGCCGTAGTTGTTTCTGTCTGTGTTTCCCCAGCCGCCGTTGTTGTAGGAGTTGTTGCTCCATCTACTATATTATCGAATGAGTACATTGCTGTATTTCCCAATGCATCATTCAGCATATTAACTGCGATCTGTGTCGATTCGGGAAGCATACTTCCCGCAGTAATGATCGATTTACCCCTGTTTGCAAAGAGGTCTTTCACCATTTGCTCCAGCGCTTCCTTGTCCAGCATATATTTTGAAGCGAAATCATCGAGATTGTATCCTCCAAGGTTGGCGTTCATTACCACGCCCCTTCTCGAGAGTTCCGCCGCCAGATTCATTACAAACTCTTCTATCGCGTCTGTCCTTAGTCTCAGCCTGTAATCAGAGTTCATTCCTGTAAGGGACATGTTGCCTTCCACAACGTACAGTCTGTTAAAGTCGGCACCCTTCATTACATCCCTTCTCTCTGTATATAGTCTCGTTTGCTCCGGCACGTTTCCGCCTGTAAGGAGGAAGTCGTTTTCCAGGGCTACTATTATATTAGCTTCGTTCCACTTTATTAATGGGAATTTCTTGATGCCATAGCATTTCTCGAATGCCGCGTCCTTTGCATTGTCGTTGAATAACTCGTGCACATAAACTTTTGCCGTCGGATATGTCCTCTGAAAATCTGCGAATAGCTTCTTCTGTGTGGGTGATATTACCTGGTCGGAAATAATTGCGATCTCTTTTCCGGATCCCGCCGCCGCCGCAAGGTCGCCGATGATATTACCGTCGGCTTCCTGCCATGTTATGTCTTTAAACTCTTTTCTGTCCCCGCTGTACTGAGGATTTTTCAGCCTGTCCGGATTATATAGATTTAGTATGCTTGCCTGTATCTTTGCGGTGGTCTTTCCGTTTGTTACTGGGTGATCCGGGTTGCCGTCCAGCTTTATTGGTCTTCCTTCCCTTGTCTTTACCAGCGTTCCGTAATCCTGACCGTTATATACAAAAGTCGAAGCGAAGTAGTTCGGCTCTCCGATTACCACGCCTTCGGGCTGTTTATTGTAAGGGACGATTTCGCCTTTATCTCTGAAGTTCGAGCACCCTGCCGCTGCCAAAGCCGCCGATGCGCTCATTAAGGCAAGGAATTTCCTCCTTGATATGCCTGACATCTTGGATACATCCGGAGCTGTTTCAGCTTCCTCGGTAAATTCATACTTCTTTGCTTCCAGAAAAGCGGGATCCCTGTATAGTTCGCCGAAGCTCCTCCAGTAGTTAGGATCTTTCCCGTTGCTTTCCTCTTGCAAATCCTTTACATCGTCTTTCAGAATGTGTGAACTTATATCTAGATTCTTTTTATCCATTCTATAGATTAAGAATTATTCTTCCTTTTAATGGAATTTGGATTTTCAACAAACTTCACAGATGACTTCGCCTTGATCTTCTTATCTTCTGACGCGATCTTTGCCCTGAATATCTCCCATGGAGACTTGATCAGCGAATACGCTCCCACCGCTGACGCTCCGAGCATTACTATAAAACTTTTTCTTTTGATCTTGCTCATATTCTGATTTCTACCTGTGACAGGCATTACAGTATTGGGGACCTTTTTTGAGGTTATCCTTTATTTGTTGAAATTCCGCTATGTTCTTATCAGGATTTCTGTGACAGTCGAGGCATGCTCCCATCGTAAATGAATGCACCTGACCCACCTGCTCCATCTTGGCTATATCGCCGTGACAGTTCTTACAATCTATACCTTTATTCACATGCGAGCTGTGATTAAAATACACAAATTCCGGTACCCTGTGAACTCTCTTCCATGGGATCGGTTTTCCTTCCTGGTAATACTGAGTCAATTTCTGGATTTCCGGTCTGTCGGTTCTTGCCAGTGAATGGCAATTCATACATGTCTCTGCGGATGGCACATTGGAAAATGATGACTTATCCACACCGGAATGGCAATATTTGCAGTCTATCTGCATATCGCCTGCGTGTAATTTGTGGGAAAACTTTATCGGTTGTTCTGGAGAATAGCCTATTCCATTTCTTTCGGCAAAGGAAGCATAGTAGGTAATTGCAAAGACGGAAATAGCAACAAATAGAACTATAGGAACTCGTACTTTAAGATTGTAATCGAGTAGAAGTTTCTTCATGCATCCTGATTAATCCTGTAAACTAATCAATTAAAATAATTTTTTCTATGGAAAAACTTTACCAAATTACTGCTATTAATATTACATTGAATTTATTCGACTAAATTTATATAGATCCCTTAAAAGGCGATTGATTTAGTCGAATTTAAAGGTCTTCACCAATGTCATACAGCTGTCCTTGCCCTTAGCATGTTGCTCCATCGTGGAATACGGATTCATATAGTCTTCGTTCTGAACCCTGTTGATCCAGTAAGCGCCCTGACCGTCCAATGCCTTCTGACAATAATATACATTTATATCTGATACTTTCGTCAATCCGAACTCCGTTACCAGCTGAAGCATCAGGTCACTCAAAATAGAATACTCTTTTCTCTTTGCTTCGATCGAAAAAGCATTCTTAACATGGTTTGCCTGAATGTAAATTTTTACTTTCAGATCGTTCCATGCATTCATCTTTTCTTCCGACAGTTCTGCCTTAAACTTCGGGTCCTGCTCCAGCAGATTTTCTGTCATCGCCATGTAATTCAAAAGCATGTTGACTGCGCCTCTCACCCTTGTCGTATCGTTATAGTACATACTGTATGATATACTGCCGTATGAATCATACATGTCATTTACAGCCGCCGTAAACCTGACCGTGTTGTCTTCCGCTTTACTGCTCATCTCCTCTGGCTTTACACCGCTCGGCTGTATAATCCTATTTGTATCTATATCGGAAAACGGTGCCTTTGGCTTGTCGTCTCCGCATGAAAAAAATATGTGCACCCCGATGGACGCACATACCATTAAAAATAAAAATCTTTTGAAATTCATTCTATTTATTTACTTCTTTTTAATTGTAGAAACGTTTAAGGTATTGGGAAGGGTCACCATTCCGGAAACCGATACAGCGTCACCCTTATCAAAACTTCCCTGCGCATTTTTCAGGTTGAGATTTGGTGAATTTCCCGTATTCAATGAAAATCCCGATGCCGCATCACCGGCAAGCGTTCCGTCTGCCTTTACCTTTATATCGCGCAGAGTGAATCCGCCGTCGGTTATTGCTTTCTCAAGTTTCGAAAGATTTATCTTTTTACCCTTTACAAATGTTAATGTAAAGGTCGTTGCCTTCAGATTGGTTTTTACTGATTTGATAAAGTCCAGGCTTTCCAGCTGACCTTCTACACCTTTTGCACAAAGTGAACATGTAAATCCGTCGACGCCAACTACTGCCTCCTTCACCTGCGCATTAGCTCCCAGGCTGAAAAATAATATCACCCCCAGTACAATAAATATTCTCTTCATTTTCAATTGCTCCTTAATATATAATAACTTAATAAAATTTAATTAAATTTAAAGCAGAAACATACATACTTATTAAACGTTATTTTTAACGTATTTGTTCTAATGTACCATAAATTTCGCCATATCCGATTGTTTTAATTTTCCGCGCTTCCTCATATATTCCTTTATAATTACGAATATTATCGGTGTTACAAATAACACGTGTACTGCCGAAGTCAGAATACCGCCTATTAATGGCACTGCCAGAGGCTTTGCCAGGTCGGCTCCCGTTCCGGTAGCCCACATTATAGGTATTAATCCGAACATCGACGTAGCAACCGTCATCAGTTTCGGTCTTAGTCTCAATATTGCCCCGTCTTTCGTCGCTTGTATAAGATCTTCTTTGGATAAATTGCCCTTTTTCTCTATCAATTTCTTGTCCAGAGCCTCATGCAGATATATTACCATCACCACACCTGTTTCTACAGCTACACCGTAAAGCGCGATGAACCCTACCCAGATCGCTACCGAAAAATTAAGCCCAAGTATCGCCATAAAATACACTCCCCCTATCAATGCAAACGGAACTGACAGCATTACCAGCGACGCCTCGAGAAAATTCTCAAACGTAAAGTAAAGCATCACAAATATAATGACGAACACTACCGGGAGAATTACCGATAACCTTTCCTTTGCTCTTATCTGGTTCTCCCATTGTCCGCTCCATGTATAATAATATCCCGGAGGCAGTTTCAGATTCTTATCCATCACCTCCTTCGCTTCATTTACAAATCCGCCCATATCCCTGTCTCTTACATTTAGAAAAACGATCGACCTCAGCCTGCCGTCCTCTGACGATATCATTGGCGGTCCCGGTACGATTTTTATATCCGCTATTTCTCCAAGAGGTATCTGCCTGCCTGATATATTGATCCCTCCGAGATTTACCGTCTTGCTGTCATCCGGCATCGTACCCATTGTGTTTAGGGGTGCATTAACGTAAACATCCTTCAACGCTTCTACATCAAATCTATAATCCTTCATATACCTCACCCTTATCGGGAAGCGCCTTCTTCCGTCGATCTTCGTTGTTATGTTCTCACCACCGATTGCTATCTCTATAACATCCTGCACGTCCTCGACGTTAAGCCCGTATCTCGCTATCGCGTCCCTCTTTATATCTATGTCGATATATGTACCGCCTTGAACCCGCTCCGCAAATACATCCGCCGCACCGGGTATCGGTTTGACAAGCTTCTCGATTTCTATTGCCAGTCTCTCCAGAGTATCTAGATTGTCACCAAATATCTTTATCCCCAGGTCTGTCCTCACACCTGTCGAAAGCATATTTATCCTGTTTATTATCGGCTGTGTCCATCCGTTACTGACTCCGGGTATTGAAAGCTTTGAGTTAAGCTCCGCAATGATATCCTTCTTAGTAATTCCTTTTCTCCATTCCGATCTGTCTTTCAATATGATAATGGACTCTATCATACTTACCGGGGCAGGATCCGTGGGAGTATCAGCCCTGCCGACCTTACCTAGTACCCGCTCCACCTCCGGCACACTCTTTATTATCTTATCCTGTACCTGCATGATCCTCTTTGCTTCCGTTATCGACACGTTCGGGAATGTTGTCGGCATGAACAAAATGCTTCCTTCATCCAGCGGCGGCATGAACTCACTTCCCGTATTCATTATTATGGGAATTGTTACCAAAAGCGCCAGTACGTTCACCGCCAATACCGACTTCCTGTATTTCAAAGCAAACCTCAATAACGGTGCGTAAAGCTTCACGAAGAAATTCGATACAGGATTCTTATCCTCACTGTAAAACTTTCCCCTCATAAAGAAGGTCATCAGCATAGGAACCAGTGTGATAGTGATTAGTGCTGAACCCGCAATAGCAAAGGTCTTTGTCCATGCAAGCGGATGAAACAGCTTTCCCTCCTGTCCCTGAAGCATGAATACAGGCAGAAACGATACTACAATTATCGCCTCCGAGAAGAATATCGCCCGTCCAACCTGTTTGGCAGATTTCGCCGCTATCTCTATATAATTCACATCTCCGCCTAATAACTGTGCTTGGTGGAAATTCCTGTAAGCGTTTTCCACCATTACAATTGAAGCGTCCACCATCACACCGATCGAGATAATGAGACCTCCCAGGCTCATTATGTTGGATGTTATTCCAAATTGCTTCATCAATATAAACGAGATTAATATTGCGACAGGTATCTCTATCAATATCCTCACCGCGCTCCTGAAGTGGAACAGGAACACCATCACAACAAGGCTGACGATTATCGCTTCCTCTACTATTGCATACTTTAATGTATTGATAGCTTTTGAAATCAGGTCGCTCCTGTCATACGAAACTTCGATTTTTATTCCCTCTGGCAGTCCCTTCTCCAGCTCGGTAAGCTTCTCCTTCACCCTGTCTATCACTACCTGCGGATTCTCGCCGTACCTCATAACAACGATTCCTCCAACCACCTCTCCCTCACCGTTAAGGTCCAGCAGTCCCCGGCGTATGTCTGCTCCTACCTGTACTGTTGCGATGTCTTTCACTCTTACCGGAACTCCGTCTTTGCTTGCTCTTATTGTTATGCTCTCGATGTCTTCCACATTATTAATATACCCCAGCCCTCTTACAAAATATTCCATATCGGATGATTCGATATTCCTGCCACCAACATCCCTGTTACTCATCATTACCGCGTTCTTAACGTCCGAGATAGACAATCCGTATGCGTTCAGCCTGTTCGGATCGACGTCTATTTGATATTGCTTTACAAAGCCTCCCACCGACGCTACCTCCGCCACACCCTCTACCGATTGCAGACCCAGCTTCAGATAATAATCCTGTATCGCTCTCAGCTCTCCAAGGTCATACTTTTCACTGCTGAGATGATACCAGAATATGTGTCCTACTCCCGTTCCATCCGGACCCAGCACAGGCGTCACCCCTTCGGGCAGAGATCCCTGCACCTGGTTAAGCTTCTCCAGCACCCTGCTTCTTGCCCAGTATATATCGGCATCATCATCGAATATCACATATATAAAACTCATTCCAAACATCGACTGGCTTCTCACTGCCTTGACCTTTGGCATCCCTTGCAGGCTCGTTGTAAGTGGGTAGGTAACCTGGTCTTCGATTACTTGGGGGCTCCTTCCTTTCCACTCCGTCCACACTATTACCTGGTTATCCGAAAGATCGGGAATTGCATCCACGGGCGTATGTATCATACAGTAAACTCCATACCCAATTATGCCGAGATACAAAACACCTACCACAAACCTGTTCTTTACCGAAAAATCTATAATTTTTTCTATCATCTCTTTTCCCCTTAACGCTTGTTTTCCATGTCTTTCATCGCGTCCTGGTCCTTGTTTATCTTCGGCTCGTTTCCATTCATATCCATGTTGCCGTGATCATGACTGTCCATATTCCCTGTCCTGATCCTGCTCTCACTGTCGAGCAAAAATCCCGCGCTGGTAACTATCACGTCCCCCTCATTTATTCCTGAACTAATCAAATAGCTTCTGTCTCTTTCCCCTCCTATCACCACTTTCCTCGGAGCAAATACATTATCACCCTTCTTTATATAGACAATGTCTTCCTTTCCTGTCCTCAATACCGCATTCCTTGGCACTACTATATATCTTGATGTCTTATTCGTCTCAATCCCGACTCTCACGAACATCCCCGGCTTCATCATCATATTGGGATTTGAAGTTGTGACCCTCACCTCGGCTGTTCTAGTTTCCGGGTTTATAAATGGATTTATGTAATCGATCCTTCCCCGAATCGTTTGGTCAGAATACCCGCTAAGGGAGATATTCACATACTGCCCAACCCGTACACTTCCCAGCTCATTTTCATAAACGTTTGCAACCACCCATACTGAACCAAGATTTACCACGTCCGCTATCGTCATTCCTTCTGTTACCCAGCTTCCTTCGTTCACATACTTCTTCGTTACTACTCCCGAATAATCCGCGTAATATGTCAGCGAGTTCCTTACCTGACCGGATTCCTCCAGCTCCACTATCTGCCTGTCGGTAATGAACCATAATTTCAATCTCTCCTTCGTTGCATCCACTATCGATTTTGCGTTCTCATATACTCTCGTGTATTCCGAATTTTTTACATTCATCATATTCTTATAGGCAAGTATATATTCCTTTTGCGTAGCAACGAGCTCCGGCGAATATATCTCGAATGCCCTCTGTCCTTTGCCCACCCACTGACCTTCGTAATCTATATACTGCCTCATTATCTTTCCTGCTACCGGAGATGATATCTGCCTGTAAGCATCATCTCTCGCCCTTACAACTCCGTCTGCCTGTAATGAAAAATCGAAATCCCCATATTTTGCGACTGTGGTCTGAACGTTGGCAAGCACAACTTCCGAGGGCGAAAGCTTTATCTCGCCAAGCTCGTGATTTGCATCATCTCCATATTCTTCCATGCCTTTCATAGTTTCACCGCTACCCTTTAATACAAGCTCCATATTGCAAATTGGACAGACACCCGGATGGTCTTCCTGTATCTGAGGGTGCATCGGGCATATATACAGCTCTCCGGTGACCTGCTCTTTCCTTTCGAGCAGGTGCCTAAAATAAAACTGGTATGCCAGCACACCGCCCGTTAATACCGCTATTATTATTAAGCCTATTATTATTTTGTTTTTCATTTTACTCTGCCCTTAATTGATTTTGAATATCTGCTTGCCAATTATGAATTCTAGATCACTCACCTGCATTAAATAATCAGCCTGCTCCTCCAATAGCATCAGGTTTGCTTCCCGCAATGACCTGTACGAGTCCAGCAGGTTCAGAAAATCGTCCGTCGCGCTGACGTATGCCTGCAGGCTCGACTTAAATGTCTGGTCCGTCTGCGGCAAAAGAACGTTCTTTATATATTCTAACCTTTCGGAAGACGTTCTGATTTTTTCCAGGCTGTTCCTCATGTCTTTGATGAGATATTGCGAGGTGGTCTTATACTCCTCCAGGTATTGCTTATCTAATAGCTCCGTCTCCTCTACTTTTGCATCGATGCGCTTGCTGTTCCACGGCACAAAGGGAAGCGATATCCCCAGCCCGACCATTATAAAACTTTTATACATTTGAGCGTTATAGCTGTACCCGCCTGTTATCATGAGGTCGGGAGTCCTTTCGGTCCCCGCCAGATTCTTTTGTATTTTATTCTTTAATATCTTATTGTCTATCAGCTTAAATTCCGGATTGTTGGTCAGCATATCCGCTATCAGCTCCGTCGTGTCAGGCATCTGAGCTTTCAATATAAGAATAAGGTTCACGTTTTGAGTACTGAATGATGTGTCCAGAGTCGTGTTAGAAAGCACTTCCAGGTTATTTATATATACCCTCCGCATTGACTCGAGGTCCATTCTCTCCAGCTCCAGTTTTTGAAGCTCATTATTGCTCTTCAATATGTGGTTCTGGACACCCTTGCCTACCGAGTAATTTATCTCCTGTGACTTTATCACACTTTGTAATATCTCTGCATACTCCTCATTATACTCCAGCATTTTCTCCGTCAGGTAGAGCCTGAAATAATTCAGCTTTATATCTCTTGTAAGCTGTAATCTTATTACGTCCTTTGTTATTTCCTGGTCCTTCGCGCTCGCCTCGACAAGTTTTTCACTCTCTCCCAGCTTGTCGGACAAGACTATCCCTTGCGACAATATTACTTTGTACCTCGGCCGTCCCTCCAGATCTACCGGTATCAGATCTGTCATAAGCTCGAGGTTAGGAGCAGGCTGCATGCTCACCTGGGTCTTCTTCGTTAGCTCTACCCTTCGTTTGTATTCTACCGGGCTGAGTTCGGAATTCCTCACTACTGCCGACTCTATAAGGTCGTTCAGCCCGTGGGGAACAAACACGCTGTCGCTCTGTCCGTATGATATGCCTGCTGTTAGCAGAATTATATTTAATATTGTTATTATAGATTTCATCTTTTTATTCGTTTAAAAGAATAAAATATATCGCGCCCCTGGAGACACGCTTTACAAAATGAAACCTATTTTAGATAAGTAATGAGGAGTGTTTTATGGGTATGTCCTCACCCGGAGGAAATTCTATCCTGTGTGGTACGTAAATGGATTTGGAAAATTCTTTGCCGAAATGATCTTCAAACACATTAAGCGGAAAAAGAGATACGATCTCGTTTACTTCAAGCCTTTTGACCGACTCGAAATCTGCTTTGTTTGAAAATTCAGTCGTTACCTCGGCACAGCAGTCGGGTTTTGTAAAAGCCGTTTCTTTATTTTCATTGCCGGGTGTCGAATGTGTGCAACAGCATTTGTCATTATGATCCATGCCCATTGCACACAATCCGACTGTTACCGCGTAATTTGAATTAACGGTAATTACCAGCAGTATTAATAATAAATTGCGATATTTTTTTAACGTGTCTCTCAAAATATCTCACATTTTACATGTGCATATCTTTGTCTTTCTGATCTGCAGGAACTTTACAGCAATCATCCAGCTTGTCATATGCTTCTTTATCCGCTTTCTTATCATTTGCGTCATATCCTGCGCCTGTAATGGACGATTCTATTTTCGACAGGTCTGTCTTTGACTTATCGAAAACCACTTTCACTGTCTTATCCTTTACACTTACATCGACGTCCTTTACGCCGTCAACTTCTTTTACTGCAGTTGTTATCGTTTTCTTACATGTGTTGCACTGCATCGAAGGAAGGTTTATCATCACTGTCTCACCTTCCATCATATTATCGTTACTCGTTTGCGTTGTTGTTTCTGTGTTTCCGTCCTTATTGGTTGCGTCTGTATTTTCCTGTGTCTTACTGCATCCTGCTAAAAATACTCCCACCGCAAACACCAGTACCGGTATTAATAATTTTAAGTTTTTCATTGTTCTCTCCATTAAGATTTTTATTTTTCTTCGCTATTGTTTCCGTTCATGAATTTCTCTGGATTCTCCATGAATTCCTTGTCGCATCCCTTACAGCAAAAATAATATTTCACACCATCGTACACTGTACTGACATCCTTCTTAGCCGCGCCGCCCATTACCGGGCATTGAAGATCTTCCGTGTAATCCATCGGTTCTTTTTTGAATTTTCCGACGCATCCTTCACAGCAAAATTTATACTCCTTTCCGAGATATGTATATGAGATACTGTTGTCTCCGAGTGGCTCACCGCTAACCGGGCATACTCCTGCGCTTGTTGATTCGAGTGAATCACCGCTTATTCCTGAGCTTTGTTTCATAGGCTCTTTCTTAAACTCACTCATCGTCATGTCACATCCTGAACCTGTACAGCTGTTACAGTCGTCTGATTTCATGTCGCATGAAGAGCATGAACAGTCCTTCATGTTTTTTGGATCATCCTGAACTGATCCGTAGGAAATTGTATTGTAAATTGCAAAGATCGCTATCGCAGCTATGACTGATAAAAATAGATTTTTCATTATTGTAATTAATTTTTAAAATTTTATAAAAGAAAATATGCATAGTGGTCCTGACTATGAGAACCATAATTGTGCAGGTGTGATAAATCTAAATTCGGAAATTGGAGACTAAAATGAATATACTTCGCCCTTGTGTCGGAGCTCTGTCCCCGGTTGAAGTATAAATTGAAGAATTATTATTTGTAGGATTAGAAAGTATGCTTACTAATGTTCCTTGTTGTATCTTTGTGTGGGTTAAATTCGTTTGAGTCGCGGATGAACTTGGTGTCAATGGAGTGTCGGTTTTGGAGATACTGCAGCAGCATTTGTGCCTCTCCCTTGTCAGATTTGGTCCGTTCTTGGTGACGTACATCGTACAGTCGTTATTCTCTGACTTAACCTCGATTTCCTTTCCTTCGGGATGACAGCAGCTCTTTACTACCCGTTTCTCTGATGTCTTGTTCATCTTACAGAAAATAGACGTATACGCTATCGATACCGTCGTCAGCATAAATACCGCCGCAACGGATATACTCATGACCGCGAATAAACGCCTGTATTTTCTTATGAATTCCGCCATATATACAAAATTACCGCATTTGGATTGAGATTGCAATGATATCCGTCACATATCCCTAAACTGTTAAAATATCATCAATAGTTCCACAAAATATATATTGTCCAAAAACAAATTTTTATTAACTTAAAAAAAAACAAAATTTTTATTAAAAAAAATGTATATTTACTATAGCTTTCTAACTACGTCATTACTCTAATAACTGAAACTTTTGTATATTAACTAAAACATATAATTCATGAAAACTAAAAATTTTGATTATGACCAACTAGGACTTGGACCCTTAGGGCTACTTCCAACTTTTAAAACATCTGCTGATGTTAAACAAAAACTTGAAATTCTCGATTCATTTGACATGGAGAGGGAGGAGATGATTGCTCGATCATGTGTTAGAAGACCAGAGTTTGGAGCGCAATTTAAAGAACATCTTGTCCCAGCATTAATTAGGGAATTCAAAAGATTTTTTGCTCTTAAATTACTTTTCCCTGATGCTAAATATCCTTTGACTCCAGCTTCAAGTGTAGATGCAGTTTGGCAAGTGCTCATTTTAGATTCAGTTCGATATTATGATTTATGCAAGAATGTTTATGGCGACTATCTTCATCATAAAGTTATTACAGATGAATTGATTGGCATTTATGAAGGTGAAATATTTGACTATACAGTAGATTGTATGAAATCTGCATTTGGTGGATTGGTTAATGTATGCTGGTTTTTTAATTACCAAGAAAAGCAATGTTGGAATTAAAATTATTTGAGTAATTTATACTTAAAAAGGTTTATTGCTCTATGTTTCCATTTATTTCAAGTCGAGAAATATTAAATCTTGTTTTACCATATTGTAATCCAGCACTATTATCTAAAGATTCATTAAAACAAATAATAAGTGGAGTTGATAAGATTCAAGGATCGGCATCTTCTATAGTTCTAGAATGTAGGATTCTGCCAAGGATAGAACAAGTTGATATAGCATTATGTTTTGCAAAGTACGAAGGCACTAATTTCCAATTTAAAAGCTGGTTGAATTCTTTTAGTAATGGAATGTTTCCAAATAGTACTATTTTAACTAGTATAGTAAAAGATTTGGATTCTTTGATTCAGAGTAATCAATCAATTCATGCAATATGGTTAGAATATGATGGTTCGACCTCTGGTATAGACTCTTCAAAATTACCTTCTATTTTCGTAAGCTATAAAAAAGAATATAACTATTCAAATATTTTTGAAACAGCTGATGCTTTAGAACTAATTTTTAGCAAGTATAATTTTCTCCAAATTGATATAAGCGCATTCAAAAATGCATTGTCTGCTTTTAACAGTTTAGGAAGAGTTCGACATATAGGGATTTTATTTTCACGTGATCCTATAATTTTAAGACTGTGTGTTGAGATGAATACTGAAAATATTGTCGAGTTTTTACGTCAACTCAATTGGACCGGTAATTTTGATTTACTGAAAGAATTAATTTCTACTTCTGACAATCATAGTTTGGTTTCGTTGAATCTTGACTTTTCTGATAAACTCGGAAAACGAATTGGATTAGAGTTTGGTTCAAACCGTGATGGAGTAAGGCGTGATTATGACAATTTTTACCAAAATCTTTTATCAAAAGGGTTGTGTAACGCTGAACAATATAACGCATTAAATGAATGGGTGGGAACTTCGACAGAGTTTATTCCTATACTTTCAATTCCATTGTATTTGAAGCGTGAGATCAGCCATATAAAGATAGATGTATGTGACAGTCAGATATCTACAAAGGCATATTTATGGGTAGGGGTAAGGGGGATTGTTAGTTCGATGTGATTTCATTTGAATTAACTTTTGTTTAAAACATTGCTTTTCGCAATGTTTGGAGATTAATAAAACCCGGAGCTGCCAGAATACACCGGGTTATAAAGAATAATTTCATACCGCTTTCGTGGACAGGGCCGGAATCGAACCGGCGACACACGGCTTTTCAGGCCGTTGCTCTACCAACTGAGCTACCTGTCCCCTAAATAATAGACGTACAATATTGTGAATACCTAACTTTATTTCAATTCCAAAACACTGCCAATCCCAATCTCATTTCGTAGTTTAAAGAATGCAATTATTTTGTTAATATTACATAAATTAAAACCAACACTATGCCTCTCACCAAAAAATCCCTGAAAGTAAAAGTTTCCAAGGAAATAGGCTCCGTATCCGCTCTATTATATACACCCGCTAAGCCAACCGCTATCCTCGTTTTCGCTCACGGTGCCGGCGCGGGGATTAAGAACCGTTTCATGGAGACCGTATCGAATACTCTCGGTGACCTCGGCATAGCTACACTGCGATTTAATTTTCCATATATGGAAGCAGGCAAGAAAGTCCCTGACCGCAAGCCCGTCGCTACAGCCGCAGTCGCCGCCGCTGTGGAAAAAGCGCACGAACTCTACCCGAAACTGCCCGTCTTCGCAGGCGGTAAATCTTTTGGCGGACGAATGACATCCACCGCCGCATCTGAAGATATGCTCTCCAACATCAAAGGCATAGTCTTTTTCGGGTTCCCGCTCCACGCTCCCGGCAGACCGTCATCCGACCGCGCCGAGCATCTCTTCAGCGTGAAAGTACCGATGCTTTTCCTGCAGGGAACACGCGACGCTCTCGCTTCCTTCGACCTCATAAAACCCCTCTGCAAAAAACTCGGGAAAAAAGCCACGCTCTATACCGTCGATGGAGCAGATCACTCATTCCATGTCCCTAAAGACAATAAGCTCACGGACAGCGAAGTAATAAAATTGATTTGTGATGAAATAAAAACCTGGATAGCTAAGACTAAATAATTGTTTTGTCATTCTGAGTGAAACGAAGAATCTCCTTCCCATAAACTCCGCAGGTCTACGACTCATTAGGTCGATCTATGCTTTGCAGAAAAGATCCGTAGAGAGTTCAAAAACGGCCATGCGGAAATCGCCGGCTGAATCCCGACTTGTCGGGAAGAAGTAAAATTGTGAGGCTTTTTGCGTTCCTCCGATTTTATCGGAGGGCGAAGAAAAATTGTTTGACACCGATTGACGATCGAGGCAAATCGGTGGAGTTTTTTTCTTCGAGCAAAAAACGTAACAATTGTTAGGCGTATTTACGCTGAGCCTTGATTTTTTGGTTCTTTTGTATCAAGGCAAAAGAACTATGCCAAAGGCATCACATTTTTTTTGTGACAAGACAAAAGTACATCAAAACAAAACTATACCAAAGGCATCATTTGTGCGAGCAAAAGTACAGTAGGAGGATTACCCCGTAATTCTCCTTATACTCTCTATCAGCCTCTCTGCGTTCTCGCCCTCTTCCTTAGGCACCATGTCCTTATATTCGGATAATACCTTCACTGAAGATTCGTAGTCCCGCATCATTGCGTACACTATTCCGAGATTAAAACATATATCCGGAAAGTCCGGCTGAAGCTCCTTCGCGAATTCGTAATGCGTTTTCGCTAAGGGCAGATTGCCCAGCTCAGAGTATAGGTTTGCTAAATTGTAGTGTGATTCGAAGTGTCTCGGGTCTGCTTTCAGCGAGAGAGTGAAGCGGTCAATCGCCTTAACAGTGCTCCCCTCCTCGTATTCCAGTATCCCGAGGTTACAGTATGCGTCGGCTGTACAATCCTCATTCTCCAGCGCCTTCTCGTAAGCCGCCTTCGCTCCCTCATCGCCCTTCTCATCGAGTATCAGCGCGCGCTCGAACGGGCTCATATCCGTCGGCATTATATATATGTTCGCCTGCGGACCGTCCTCCGTAAAAAGATCTATCTGGTTTGAACGCTTAAGTTCTACCTTGGTCTTTTTCTTTACACGCTTAAGTCCCGACTGTCCTTTTTGCGACGGGAATTGGATTATATTAGCCATGTACTAATTATGCAGTTTTCTTTTTCTTTGTTGCCTTCGTGGTCTTTGCCGTCTTTGTCTTCGCCGCCGGTTTCTCGCCGGTTGCCTTCTTCATCGGTTTCTTTGAAGCGTTGTCTATACTTTGCTTCAACGCAGTCATTATATCCACGACCGGTTTTTCTTCTTCCTCGATAGTAACGATCTCTTTTCCCTCTATCTTCGCCTGTATCAATTCCTTCACAGCATCCTTATATGTATCTTTGAGTTCTATGTCATCGAACTTCTTCGTCATCGAATCTACCAGTGTCTTCGCCAGCTCCAGCTCTTTCTTATCGGCTTTCAACCCATCCAGTTTCGGAACTTCAGATATATTCCTTATCTCATTCGGGTATCTCAGCTTATACAATAATAGTCCGTTATCTTCCGGCGCTAATAGCACTACACTCTCCCTGTCCCTAAGCACCACTTTACCTATTCCTAATTTGCCGCTCTCTTTTAATGTCTCTATTAATAGAGCGAACGTCTTCGCCGCAACGTCGCCGTCCGGTCCCGCATAATATGGTGAATCATATAAAGTCGCGGGCACTTCGCTCGCATCCACGAATCCCTCTATCTCGATCACCTTTGTGCTTTTCAGTTTCAGCTTATCAAGGTCTTCAGGGTCTATGATTACGAATTGATCCGGCTCGTATTGATACCCTTTCACGATATCTTCCATCTTAACGATCTTGTTGCACTTCCTGCATCGCTTATCATAGCCGATTGGACCGTTATCTTCCTTATGAAGCTGTTTGAAACTGATCGTTTCCGACGTCTCGATAGCGTTATATATCCTGATAGGAATTGTTACGAGTGAAAACCTGATGTGACCTTTCCATATTGAGCGCATTGTGCCTCCTTTTATCTAAACCTTAAATTAAATATTAATACCTTTATTTTCAACACTTTTACCACACAATCTTAAGTATAACTTTAACTCCCTGTTAATTAAATACCTTAATTACTTAAGGTATCCCCATTTTCAATTCATACAATTGTCGTTTGGCAAAGACTAACTAGCTCCCCTCTCCTTTATAAGGAGAGGGGCTGGGGGTGAGGTATCCATAGTCATCACAGGTCCATGACTCATCGAGATCCAACTCGTGGAGTGATTCAAAATGCCCATTAAATTAAAACAGCGGAAAAAATTTTGAGGCTTTGAGTGTTCCGACGAAGTCGGGCGGAGAAAATTCTGTCTGAGGGAGGTCTTACCCGGTTTACCGGGGGTCGACCGAGTTTATTTTCTCCGAACGAAAACACGAGAAACTTAGCTGTTTTAATTTAGGGCTGTCTTTTTGGTACTTTTGCGACAAGGCAAAAGTACATCTTAGTTTATTAAGGCCTATTAGCAATTTTTTGCGACAAGGCAAAAGTACAATACTTGGATACAATAAATAACTAATCTTTACTTATATCCCTCAAAAACTCCTCCGTCTCACCCGGCTTCCTAAACCTGTAAAACTTAACCTCATCATCCGAATGCTTTTCATATAATAGAGAATACTTTTGTCTCTTACTCTTAAATGTCTTCAAAGACCACACAACTATCGAATCCTTTGGGGTGATCATTCTCCTGAAGGAATCATAATTATTATCGAACAATTTTCTCTTGTAAACAATATTCTTTACGGTTCTCGAAATTACCCTTCTGCTTACTAATCCGATATTGTAATCGAGCCAGATAATCACATTTGCATCCTTCCAGATCAATTCACTGACATTACTATAATAATTCCCATCGACTATCCACTCCTTGTACAAACTCAATTCTTTTTTAACATTTTCATAAAACTCCTCCCTTGTATGTCTTTCCCACTTCGGCTTCCAGAATAACCTGTCCAACTCGATTAATTTAATATTATAATGCGATGCCAGCTTCTTTGCGAGAACAGTCTTCCCCGCTCCATTAGCCCCGATTATCAATATTCTCTTTCCTTTCTGGTTCAAGATTTGATGTGGTATATTTTAAAATACATAGAACTTACTGACTGGTTTTCCCTCCCCCTTTATAAAGTGCGAGACTGGTGCCACAAACTCCTAAACGTAGGTAAACTAGCTCCCCTCTCCTTTATAAGGAGAGGGGCTGGGGGTGAGGTAATTTTTAACTTTAAACTTTCAACTTTTAACTTCAAAGATCCGGCCTCATCCTCACAAAGACCGGCTCCCTGTACGCGCCATCCTTGGTCATCGAAGCGTACTCTATCTCGCAAACCAGCTTAGGCTCTATCCAGGTAGTATTCTTCTCATCCAGCACCTTCTCCTTTATCGGCTTCTTCACTTCCTTAAGTTTCTTTATATCCTTATTGATCTCCTTCATCAGCTTATCATTAAAGCCCGTTCCAACCTTTCCTCTGTATGTTATCTTGCCTTTACCGTCTATGTCACCCAGGTGAAGCGCGCCGAATACCGCCTCTCTGTTCCCCTTACCTTTCGTGTACCCAATAATGTGGCTCTCAGTCGTCTGTCTCACCTTTATCTTGTACCAGCTATCGCTCCGCCTTCCCGGGAAGTATTTACTGCTCCTGTCCTTTGCCATTATTCCTTCCAGCCCTAATTGCCCTGCCGCGTCAAACAGCGCCTTACCGTCATCCACCGTCTCGCTTATCCTGTATGATGAATCCTTCTTTATAGCGTCCTTCAGCCAGTCCCGTCTCCTCTCTAAAGGCTCATTCACCACTGCCCTCCCGTCCAGGTACAACACGTCGAAGAGGTAACAAAATGCCGGCTGTTTCTTCATCGCCCGCTCTATGTCTCCTTCCGATGACCTTTGCATCCTGTTAATGACGTCTTTGAATACCGGTCTGCCTTCCTCATCCAGGCATACTATCTCACCGTCGAATAATCCGCACGTCGCTCTGAAGGATTTTTCTGCGCTCAGTAGTTCCGGAAACTTCGCCGTGATGTCATTATTGTTCCTCGTCCGCAATGTAACCTTTCCCTCATCCAGCGAAACCATAACCCTTATACCATCCCACTTCACTTCGTATAGATACCTGTCTCCGGTTGGAACGTCCTTTCGCGTTTGTGCCAGCATGGGTTCTATATCCGAGTGAAGCCAGTCCACCTGCGGATTTCCCACCCGCTCCATAAGGTACTCTTTCTTGTTCTTGTTTATCATGTACATCCTGTACTCACCGCTCACTGCCGGGCTGTGAAGCCTGAAATAAAATCCGTCCTTCTTCTCTTTTGTTATCTCGTACTTGCCCGCCGCGTAAACCCACATGTCGCCTCCGCCGTACTGTCCCTTCGGTATTGTGCCCTCGAATGTAAGATACTCCATCGGGTGATCTTCCGTCTGCACTGCCAGTCTCTTTATTCCCGGCGCGGGCGGAAGTCCCTTTGGTACTGCCCACGACTTAAGCACCCCATCCTGCTCTAACCGCAGATCGTAATGCAGTCTCGACGCGTGATGTCTGTGTATTACGAAATTATTTCCCTTACCATCGAATACCTCCGCGCCCGGCTCCGGTGTCTTCTCGAAGTCCCTCTTCTTGGAATACTTCTCTAATTGTTCCGGTGTTTTATGTTTTGGATTAGGTCCTAGTTTTTTTGGTTTGGCAGCTGCCCTTCTTTCGGTGTGAAGCTCCACTGCGTACGCCGATATTCCTTCCCACGCGTCGCCTTCCGTCATCACCATATCCGGTACGTTCATCAGATTATATTCTATGGGGTCAGTCAGCGTTTCCAATTGTTCCCATGTCAACGGCATAGACACCGGCGCTCCCTTGTTGCCGCGCAGACTGTATGGAGAAACGATGGACTGTCCCTGCCTTATCCTGTATATATCCACCAGCACCCTGCCCTTCCTCGCTTCTTTCTTTATGTGTAAAGTTAAATTCGATCTCTCCTCTACAAAGGGCTTTGCTATCTCCTGAGCCGTCTCGAATACCGTATGAAAATCCCATCTCTGCTCTATCGGTGTCACCACGTGCACACCCTTTCCTCCCGTCGTCTTCACAAAAGCATGATAACCCAGGTTCTCCAAAAACGGCCGCAATTCCAGCGCTATCTCTACAACGTCCGTGAACTTGTATCCCTCCGGCGGGTCTATATCGAATACCATGTAATCCGGCTTATCGTAATCCGGTTTCTTGGAATGCATCTGGTGTATTTCCAGGCAGGCAAGGTTCGCCAGCCACACCAGCGACGCCTCCTCCGTGGCAAGTATGTAGTCCTTCTTATCTTCGCTCCCGAGTGGAACGTACTCTATCCAATCCGGCGCCCACTCCGGTCTGTTCTTCTGAAAGAACCGCTCGCCGTATATACCGTCCGGAAATCTTATCAGCGAAAGCGGTCTCCCCTTGATGTGGTTTAGTATCGTCGGGGCTATTTTTAGATAATAATCTATCACTTCCGCCTTGATGATACCATCATCCGGAAAAAGCACCTTCTTCAAATTGGAAAGCTCCAGCGTCCGCTTCCCTACCTTTACCATTTGCGTACTCTTCGCCATACCCAAAAATTACCCTATTAATCCAAACTTAACAATTCACAAAACCCATAATCACCGCAGGTCCATGACTCATCGAGATCGAACTCGTGGAGTGATTAAAATGCCCGGCTGGGAATATTCTATTAAATAAAGGTTTGGTTAGAATTCCTTTCTATTTTGTTAATCTCCGTCACTTATATTATATTTAACTCCTTACGCTAAATCCATCTTTAACTAATTAAACAAGACCTATTATGTACAAAATTATTCCTTATCTTACTTTTAACGGAAATTGCGAGGAAGCAATGAACTTTTACAAGGACGCCCTCGACGGCGAGATCGAAGCTATGATGAACTTCGAAGGCGCTCCCATGGAAGTTCCCGAAGACTATAAGAGCAAGGTCATGCACTCAACCCTAAAAGCAGGTGATCTCACTCTTATGGCTTCCGATTCTATGCCCGGTCAGCCCTTCACCGCCGGCAATAACATCTCTCTCAGCCTTAATTTTGACAATGAAGATGACCAGAAAAAAACTTTTGACAATCTCTCTGCAGGCGGAAACGTAACTATGCCTCTGCAGGACACCTTCTGGGGTGCTAAATTCGGAATGTGTACTGATAAGTTCGGTGTCAACTGGATGTTCAATCACGACAAACCCGAAAACTAATACAAAAAAAAGGAGGCACTGTCTGTGCCTCCTTTTTTAAAATCTATCTCCCCTTAAGTTTTACTTCACCAATTTAAAATCCAGCCTCACCGTAAACTCACTTCCCTTGTCCTCTTCACTCGTTACGCTTATTTCACCCTTCATCATGTCTATCAGTCTCTTAACAATGGAAAGTCCCAGCCCGGTACCCATGTACTGCTTGACGTATGGATTCTCCAGCTGAGTGAAGCTCTCGAAAAGACTCTCGAACTTGTCGCTTGGGATTCCGATTCCGGTATCAGATATTATAAATTCCAGCATTATCTTAGATCCCTTGCGGGCAGCCTCTTTAACCTTTACTCTGATTTCGCCCTGTTGTGTGAACTTTATCGCGTTGCTGATAAGATTGGTCAGTATCTGGTTCAGACGGTAACGGTCACCCAGCACTTTTATATTGAGCGCCTTGTCCACGTCGAAAACGAATTTTAGACGCTTGCTCTCGGCATCCGACCTGAGTATCTTAAATGTATTATCGAGTAATTCTATTATATTAAACTCTTCTTCGTTCAGCTTAAACTTACCTGATTCGATCTTTGAGAAGTCCAGTACGTCGTTTATGATCTTCAATAGCACGTCTGATGAATAGTGTATCATATCGACGTATTCCGACTGTTCCTCGTTCAGGTCCGTCAGGGTCAATAGCTGTGCCATTCCCACTATCCCGTTCATCGGTGTTCTTATCTCGTGGCTCATATTTGCAAGGAACCGGCTCTTTGCGTTACTTGCTTCTTCTGCTTTTTCCTTCGCGCTGAGGAGTTCGTTCTCGAATACCTTACGCTCGGATATATCTTCCTTCACATATACATAATGGGTGATGTTGCCTTCTTCATCCTTGATCGGAGATATCGTAGCATATTCCCAGTATCTTTCCCCGTTCTTCTTCCTGTTAAAATACTCACCCTTCCAATCATTGCCTTCTCTCATTGCGTCCCATATCTCATTATATATCTCTTTCGGTGCCTCACCTTTCAGCAATATGAACGGGTACATGCCGTGCACCTCAGCAGGAGTAAAACCTGTTACCTCTGAAAACTTCGGATTCACGTAAACTATCTTTCCCTCGGTGTTTGTAATAATAACTGAGTCTGGACTTTGCTCTACAGCCCTCGATAGTTTTCTCAGTTCCTCCTGCATCATCCTCAGTTGGGTAATATCTCTCTGTGTACCCCATAGTCGTACCAGATGATCGTTCTCTATTATACCGACACCGTTATTGAGGAAATACTTTACGTTGCCTTCCTTATCTATTTCTTTTGTTTCACTATTGTTTATCCTGTACCCTGCCTTTACGAACGACTCAAAAGAAATACTGTTAGATGCCTGGCTTTCTTCCCTGTTCCCGAGAAGGTCTTTCACCTGCTTATTCACCACTTCTTCAGCCTTTTCATAGCCGTACATTTTCGCCATAACGTCGTTACATTCCGCCAGGTAGGCATGGTCCATGAAATGGTTTATGTGCTCTTCCAGTGATGAATTTATGTTTATTGGTTTTCTCAGCTCCATCCTGTATATACCTTCGGAACTGTGAGTAATGAACGCTCTGTACCTCTCTTCACTTCTTCTGATAGAGTCTTCCGTCAGTTTTTGATCCGTAATGTCCTCGCATATTGCAACGAAGTGGGTTACTTCGCCGTTGTCATTTTTTATCGGTGATATGTTTGCGTATTCCCAGTAGTTCTCGTCGTTCTTTCTTCTGTTTAGATACTCACCGCTCCACTCGACACCCCCGGCTATTATGTCTATAAGCTCCCGGTTATTTTCCAGCCCGACTATCGTTCCCTTCTTAAAAATCCTCGCGACCTTTCCGAGAACTTCCTCAGCCGGGTATCCCGTTATCTCGGAAAACTTGTGGTTCACATATTCTATAACACCGGATGTGTTCGTTATAATGATCGATGCCGAGCTTTGTTCTACCGCCCTGTAGAGTTTCCTGTTCTGCTCTATTATTTCTTTTCTCTCGGTAATGTCGGATTGTGATCCCCATATTCTCATCAGCATACCATTCTCTACCATACCGACGGCATTATTATTAAAATATTTCTTATTGCCGTCCTTATCCATCTCTATCGTTTCCGCGTTTGATATCTTTAGACCGGAGCGGATAAAGCTCAGGAATGTATTTGTGTTCTCGGTTACGTCACCACTGCCGTGAAGCTCTATGAGCTTTTTGTTCAGCGCATCCTCTGTATTTTCAAAACCGTACATCCTTGCCATCGCGTCGTTGCACTCTGCAATGTAAGCGTTATCGAATACTCCCTTTACGAATTCCTCTTCATCGAGGCTTATATCAACGGGGTTTTCCATTTCAAGCCTGTAAATACCCTCCGTGCTGTGATGGATAAATGTTTTGTATCTTTCTTCGCTTCGCTTAAGCGATTGCTCGATTAGCTTCTGCTCGGTAATATCGACACAGATCTGGTTTATGTATTTTAGATTACCATCCTCACCCCGGTCGGCGTAAAAATATGTATCAAGCCAGACTATTGAGCCTGTCTTATTTGTTATCCTGTAATCGAGGTGCTCGATACCTTTGTAACCTTTTTCCTGCCATTTCTTAAAGCTCTTATATATCTTCTCCCTGTCTTCCTCATGAAGCATATCCTGGAGCTGTTCTTCACTCAGCATGTCAAATTCTTCCTTGGCATACCCCGATTGCCTGATAAACTCATCGTTTACAAATTCATACCTCTGTACCTGGGGATCATACCTCGTCAATGCCACAGGGGCAGTCTTTGCAAAACTTCTGAATTTTGTTTCACTCTCCAGCAATGCCTCCAGGAAGCTCTTCCTTTCTGTTATATCCGTAGAAACACCAAGAACTGCTGCTTTATTTGTTTCCGGCTCTGTGTAAGGGATCTTTATTGTCTGTAAATATCTTACGTTTCCTTCAGCATCCGTTATCTTTTCTTCCTGTATAAATTTCGCCTCTCCGCTTTTTATTACTTCCAGGTCATCCTTCCTGAAGCCCTCCGCCTCCTCTTTTGACTTTGCAAAATCGGCGTCGGTCTTTGTAAGAAGGTCTTCCACTGTCGTACCGTAAACCTCAGCAGTTGCCTGGTTGGCTAATATGAATTTCCCGTTTATATCTTTCGCAAAAATAAAATGTGGTACCAGGTCTATTATCTGTCTCAGTTTCTTTTCATTATCCTCTGCGAACTTCTTACTCTTTACCTGCTCAGATATGTCTCGCGTAACAAAATAAAATTCCGAAACAGAACCGTTCTCCTGTATCATGTATGTGTTCTGCGCCACCCATTTCTCATCACCCTTTTTGGTGAGTATCGGAAACTCTATGTATGAATTCTGTGTCCTGTTTATAAACTGCCTTTTATAAAAAGTATCTACCTTCTTCCTGTGTGATGGGGAAACAAGATTTTTATAGTTCAGGCTGGATATTTCTTTTTCGGAATAACCGGTGATGTCAAAAAAAGCGCTGTTTGCAACAACCAGGTTTCCCTGTTCGTCGGTTGCATAGATCGCGTCTATCGCGTTATCGAAAAACTTCCTGAAATCTCTCTCTCCGTGTCCGTTCGTTCCGTTACTTCCCATGCCGTTGCTCGATAACCTCGCCGGTATTTGTTCGTTAGACGAAGCTGGCTTTTCCTCACGCCTCGTCGAAATAAATGCCGCCGCTGTCATAAAGATAATTGCAGGAAGTATGAGATTTAATATAGAGTCCACCGGTGTGCTCCACGAATTTGCAAAAACCCCGGTAACAAAATATATTATTCCGCTCACCAGACCGATGAGGATACCCGTTCTGCGTCCGCCGTAAATGCTGGAAATTACTACCGGGATGAAATAGAAAAATGAAATTAACAACTTCTTACCTGTGATGAGGTCTGCGGAACCTATTATTAAGGAAAGTAGTAAAGCAGTGAAAAATACCCCGGGTCCGGATAGTTTATTTAAGGTGTTACCTATTTTGTAAAAAATCTCTTTCATTTTCTATATTGAGACAACTGCTCATTGCATTACCATCTTTTTCGTTCATCCCCCGGCTACATTGAAGTTGTAATGATATGATTGGAGTTAAAATATTGATGTTTTAGGAATTTTTAAAGTCATTTTTATCAATTATATATTTCATCCCACGGTATAATTTTTAACGCATAAACATATATTTAGTAATAATTCATCGTACATTGATGTTATCTCCTAATATCCCTAAATTTTATTTTGACTTTACAAATTATATATATCAACAGCTTTACCTTTTGGTACTTTTGGGCGGTCAAAAGTACATAATTAAATAAAAATGAAAAACTATGCTTAAAACTTTTTACACTATAATAATACTCCTGCTATTAGCAGGAACTTCCTTCGCAGGCGATTACGCCGTCTGGATAAAAATAAATAACGACAACGATCTCCGGTACCTGCAAACACTTGTCAAGGAATTTGATGACGTAAAAATTACCCCTAGTGGGAAATTCATCTATAATCAGGATAATGGCTACGTAACCGCTATATGTAATTCATCACAGCTTGGCGCTCTGCGAAATTCCCGCTTTGATATTATAAAAACTCAGGAATACAGATACATTCCGCAGACACAGCAGCTACAGACCGATGCTATCCCGTACCAGTTCGGATGGCCTCGCCAATCCTCGATAGACTGGCCCTGGTACAACTCATCAACGACAATTGCCGATATGGATGGCAATGGTACTTACGAGATTTTCGCGACACACTCATTTACCTCTAGCGGAACTCCCTTGCTCTATGGCTACAAAGCCAGCGGAGCCTTCGTTCTCGGTTTTCCGTACTCTATACCGTTCGGTTCGTTGCAAACGTCCGGCTCGATAGAGATACCTGCCCTCGGCGACATAGACGGAGACGGCGAGATGGAGGTTGTCCATGCCGATGAGAATGGACAGGTGTATGCACACAATTTTGACGGATCGATGGTAACGGGATTTCCCTTCTCGACCGGAGCGGTCAGCGAACACTCGACACCTTGCTTGGTCGATGTGAATAATGACAACAAACTTGAGATCGTGATAATATCCTTTGACAGAAGTAATGACTTAAACGCGCGCCTGCACCTGCTCAGCTGGAACACCGGAACGGTGACGGAAATGCCCGGCTTCCCGATAGACTACCTTAAAGCATCATCATCTGCGCCCGTTGCCGCGGACGTTGATAATGACGGCAAGACCGAGATATTCTTCGGGACGGGATATGACGCGGGGTCGAGCTATGAAGGACGCCTAATGTGTTATACTCACGACGGCGCTGTAAAACCCGGCTGGCCCAAACTTTGCGGACCTTACTCGGTCGGTGGCACACCAGTGCTCTACGATTTGAATAACGATAACAAACTGGACGTCGTAATACGTCTCAAAGACCTAAACACCTCCGACATAAATGGAATTTATGCTTACAATCCCGACGGCACACTACTCCCTAATTTTCCGTTCCCCGTTCCGTCCGGACATCCTTACGCCGGTGTTTCCATCGGTGATGTGGACGGTGATAGTGAGGTCGAGATCGCTTTCGGGACAGTGGAGGCGGTTTCCCTCGGCAAAATTGTGTGTTTCAATTTAGACGGAACGATGCTGCCCAGTTTTCCGAGAGGTGTTTTTGCTACCTGGGTAGACGGAAATACTGCCATCGCGGACGTGACCGGAGACGGTATCCCCGAAATTATCGGCGGCACTAACCAGGGAAAAATGTACGCTATCACCGCAACCGGTGATTCCGCTGCAGGATTCCCGCTCAGTAGTGAAGCTACCGTACTAAATGCTTTTAACTCTAACCCGACGATGGTGGACATCGACGGGGATGGTGACGTCGAGCTCTTCGCTCCCTGCAACGACAGAAAGATCTACGCGTGGGATACGCCCGGGCTGTGGGACCCCGCCCCAAAAAAGACATGGAGCACATACAAAGGCAACTCACGCCGTGATGGAACCCAAAAACTCGACATTCCGACGGGGATTCAAAACTCGAATTCAGGCATACCTGATAGGTTTTCTCTTTCGCAGAACTATCCGAATCCATTTAATCCGGCGACGAGTATAAAGTTCGCGCTCGCGGGAAACACATTCGTGGAGTTAAGCGTATATAATTTGTTGGGGGAGAGGGTCGCTGTGCTGGTGAAGGAGGACCTCCCGGCGGGAGAGTATTCGTTCACGTGGGATGCTTCTGCGCTCCCGAGCGGTGTGTATTTTTATAAGCTGGAGACAAAAAGCTTCACTGACATCAAGAAAGCTATACTAATTAAATAAAAAAAGATTTAACCGCAAAGGTCGCAAAGTACGCTAAGCATAATAAGTATTTTTCTTGGCGGTCTTCGCGTTCTTAGCGGTGAGTATTATGAAACGATTTATTATCATACCCGTCATTTTATTAGTAGCGTTTATTATTGTAAAGGCGCAGGAGGGGAACGATCCGCGGGGTGAGCGGAAGGATAGTTCCCCGTTCAAGATAGCGCGGCTACAGTATTCGGGCGGGGGTGACTGGTATAATGATCCTTCGGCTGAGATAAATATGATGGAGTATCTTAAGAAGAACACAGTGATAGACGTGGACGAGGCGAAATTTTATTCGGTGAACGTGAACTCGGATGAGATATTCGATTATCCTTTTATAATGATAACGGGGCACGGTAATATAGAGCTGAGCGAGAATGAGGCAGTGCGCTTGAGGCGGTACTGCGAGGCAGGAGGGTTTTTATATGTGGATGATGATTATGGTATGGACGAGTCGTTCAGGCGCGAGATAAAAAAAATATTTCCTACGGATGAGATGAGGGAGCTTCCATTTAATCACCCGATATATCACAGTGAGTATGACTTCCCGCATGGTCTGCCGAAGATACATGAGCATGATGGTAAGCCGCCGCAGGGCTTCGCGGTGTATAGTAACGGGAGAATGTGTCTGTATTATACTTATGAGACGAACATTTCAGATGGGTGGGCAGATACAAAGGAGCATAATGATCCTCCCGAAAAGAGAGAGGAAAGTTTTAAGATGGGTACGAATATCGTTGTGTACGCGCTGATGAATTGAATAGCTACAACGATTTGAATAGGAAATAGGCATCTCAAGTTATTTTAAACATTTTTCCATGATCCTACAGGTGATGATGAATACATTACCTTTTGAGGTAAAACACACTTCACGTCAAAAGTAACCTCGGCAACTTTTCTAATAGGAAATTGAAACGAGGGTGCTACAACAAAAGTATTTTTACCTCTCTTTGGTGCGATTCCACCAAGATAGGCATTTGGACGGGTAGCCCCAGAATTTAATCTCGAAAACTTAACATTCTTGTTTAGCGTTATAACATCTCGTGTATTTAATCTTATTATTAAAGGTTTTTCATCTTCATATCTATTGAAATGTGGGTTTAATCTTTCTAGAGTTGGCCAGAAAAACACTCTATCGTTTAAATAATAATAATAATCCTTACACAACCAACCATCTTCCAAACACTTTGCTAAAGCAATTTCACTTAGTGGTCTTTGATCTCTAATCATAATCTTTTTACCCTTTTTCTCAATATAAAGATGCTTTTTTCTCTTAATTCTGTACTGCAAAGGGTCTAAATTACAGAATTTAAATAACTTGTTTGCACTATACAGAATTCTGTCTTTTTTAATTAAGTCAAAATTCTCCTTACTTGTTAAATGATATAGATATGGTCTATCAACTATAAATTGCTCTAAGTCCATTAAATCCAATTTCTCCTGTCTATAATTGCTCTATAATCAAATGAAGTGCTTATTAGGCTAACAGGCACACCCGCACACCTTTCAACTTCTTCTATCATTCTTTTTGTCTCTGAGGTTAGTTGTTCATACCTTTTGGCTTTCCTATTCTCAATACAGATGTAATCAGAGAAAGTTAAAGCAATGTCGGTTGGAGAATTTAATTCACATGATTTTTGGAATAAAGGCCAAGAAAATTCTGCTACTCTCCTATCCCTTTTTGTCGTTGTTGTTTTTTCCCTGTTCAGTAATTCATTTATCTTAATCCTAGATCTCTTTGAGACATCATTCCAACCAATTTCATTGCTCAAAAAAGGACCTGAATTACCCGCTACCCTTATAGGATATGTTCTTGTAACTAAAATAATTTTCCTTACTCTTTTCGGTGATATACCCGCTTCCGATAAGCACCCTGACGCAGATGTATCTCTTGATGTAACATATGGATAGATACCATGGTGTAAACTTAACAAAGTTCCTTGGGTGCCTTCCAATAGTATTTTCTTATTATGTCTAAACAAGAATTGTAACTCTTCAAAAGAAGATCCTATAAAAGAACTTAGTTCCTTAAAGTGCTTGGCCTTATGAGAATTTTTGCCTTTAATTCTTTCAATGATATTTTTGGCAGTAGCATATCCCACTCCTTGAGTTGTCGAACCGATATTTTTCTTGTATTTTTTTTCATTTTTAATATCTTCTTCTGATATAACTGTAACATTCTCATCAATAATCAGTCTCTTCCTATCCTCAATACCAAATTTCTTTACTTCTTCTAAAATCTTTTTAAGATTAATCACTGACCCTGGACCCAATATAAGCTTCGCCGTTTTATTTCTGTTGGTCCCGGAAGGTAAAAGATGGAAAACATCATGTATCGGTTCCTCATAAACCGAATGGCCTGCATTTGGACCTCCGACCCTCAATAAACAATCATAATTTGGCGATAAGTATGCCGCCACTTGACCTTTGCCCTCTGATCCAAACTGACCCCCAACAATTATATCCACTAACTCACTATCATTAGGAGGTAGCAACTTCAGGAAACAAACTACTTTAACAAAAACATCGTTGGCATTACATCTATCAGTATCAATTACAAGATCAGCTTTATCTGCTAGCTCATTAACCTGAGATTCTGTATTATTTTTCTTAAACTCAGAATATTTTCTTTTTAATTTCCTTTCTCCTAAATCCTTATTCTCACCCCTTTTGATGAACCTATCATACAAAGTCGCATCTGATGACAATAAATGAATGTGGAAAACTGAATAACCATATGCTCTTCGAAATTGTTCAATCTGTTCCTTGATTCTAACTGAATCTATAACAAAAAAATCATTTTCGAAAAAACTTGTATAGAATTCATCTTGAAAATGTTCTAAGACCCATCTCCCTTTGGTTGTTTTGTCCAATTTTTCTCCGAAAATCTGCAAATCTTCACGTGATCTACTAGCATGATATCTTTTCTTAATTCCTTCCCTGGTTCTTGATACCTTAAATCCATATTTATCCTGAAGATTCTTAGACAGGGTTGTCTTACCCGAGGCAATTTCGCCACTCAACAACAAGATTAATTTTCTTTCTGCCATAGAGATTCTTCGTCAAATAATGAAAGAGTATTTTTAAAGATTGGCTTAGAAATTTTACCTGGTAGTATGTAGACGGTTACATCTATTTCTTTTAAAACTAATTCAGAGAATATCATTTCCTGTATTATATCCCAATTCCCCCCAGCTTGCCCTGCACCGATTTGAGGCATATGTACACTCGCGTTAATTTCTAGCGCAGATTTAGCTAATTCTTTAAGGCATAATCTTAATGCCGAGTACTTCAAAGGAATTTCTCCCCTTTTAGCGTGAATTCCTTGTTGTGCTAACATCTGAAAAACAAAAAGTCCTTTTTCCAATTCAAACATTTTTGTTTTACCTAAGCGAAAGTTTTTTGTATCATTTTTCCAGTTTGCAATGGAATGTTTTGTTTCTGGCCAAGCCTCAGCCATAGCCCTCCCAAATCCAAAGCCAACCCCTCCACTTGTATTTATTAGCTGTGCTATTATTTTATTTCCGGCTCCCAACGGCTCACGAGCATCTCCAAACTCTATTTTTATTTTGCTTTCTTTTATACTTTCTATGTCAAGTGGAACAAAGAAAATTCCCACTCTTTGATTTGATTGTTGAGGCAAAGGGGGAAGACCAACATAACTTAGTCTAAAATGTCTACCGTCAAGAATTTCCCACCTTACATTTTCGCTTGAGGTTCTTCCTGAGTACTTACAAGAATATGCTTCCGATGTAAAAGGTATTACAAAATTTTTTGAGAAGTTTACCCCAAAATCCTTTGAGGTTTTCGAGTAATCAACTATTAAGGAGTCATTCCTGAAAGTAGCAAACGCAATACCACACGACTTGTTAGTAACACTTGTGAATCTGAGCATTACTGCTTCCAATGAAGCTTTATACTTATTTGATAATTCAATCAAAGAGTGTATATTTAAATTTGCTTTATTTGCATCTTCGATAAAAGAACCATAAGGTAAGAGAATCTCCGATGCGGCTACATTACATAAAAATTCAAGCTCCCATTGTTCACCCTTTCCATAAGCAACTTTTGACTCTCTATTGCGGATTTCATCGCTACAATCACTGAACAAAAAATGACCTAACTCATGTGCGATTGAAAAGTTTATTCTAGATTCTCTCTCAAATGGGTTATACTCAATCAGAAATTTATTTTTTCCAATTGGAATTGTCCTCGCATCAATAACATTATCATTTGGGGAAATATCAATTTTTAAAAACCTTGCTAAATCGAGTGGATTATACGGTGGCCCTTTCCATCCTTTATCAATAGATTCTACAACTAATTTCTTTGCTCTCTCCTTAATAATTTCTACAGGATCACTCTTACTTTCTTCACTCAGTAATTGAATTACAGATTTGTTTTTCCAAATTTTCATATTGTTAAACCTATAAATATTTATGGTATCTTTAATGTAATGATTTCTTTCCATTATGACAAATTAACATAGCTTAAAAGTAGAGATTTTTTGAGTTCAAATCAACCTAATTCTTTAGCTAAGATACTTTGTTTACAGTATACTTATTGATTTTGTTAAATACTAATTAATAATAATTTTTGTGGAGTCTTTTCTGCTACTGCTTAAACACCTTCTCTATGTTAGTTTTTGTGACCTCTCCGCCGGTTATGAGGAGTTGTTTGATCTTTGCGGTGTCGTAGGTGAGGGGTTTTAGTATTTTGCTTGCGATGATGCGGAGTAAGTTTTCGGCGGTGATACAGGAGAGCGTGACGCCGGTGGCGAGCTGGACGTTTTGGAAGGGCACGGGGCTCATACCGCCGAAGCGTCCGGAGATGATAAGGAAGAAGACCGTCTGAAAGCCCTGCATATCGAGAGCTTTTTTGTGGCTGAGTATGTATTCGGTGAACTGCCTGTCATCGGTGCCGATGGTATAATAATCCTTCCTGGATTTGGCGTCGTATATCACGGCGAACCTTTCACGGGCATCCCTCGCGATGCCGTCGGGATTTCTGCCCGCAAGGCTTCCCATCTCATGGACTTCGAAGCCGAGCACACGGAGAGCAAGGGCGCACTGTTTTTCGAATTGCGCGGGATCGCCGTCTCCAAAGGCAAGGCGTGTGATGTCATGGAGGATCGGAGGGATCGAGTCGAGCAAACGGAGGTCGGCGGGTCCCCATTCTCCGGAATATTTTTGGGGGACGTGACGGGGCGGGATGAGGGAGAGGACATCCTTCCAGGCGGGGCGGACGGATGCCCAGGCAAGGAATATGTACGGGAACTCGGACCACCTGCACTTAAACTTCCACAGGAATGACCTGTAACCGGGTGAGATACCGTGATATATCCAGTCGTTCATTGCGGGGAGGGCGCGGTGCGCGCGGAGGTACTGCC
Organism: Ignavibacteriales bacterium; assembly: GCA_020635255.1. NCBI lineage: Bacteria > Pseudomonadati > Ignavibacteriota > Ignavibacteria > Ignavibacteriales > Ignavibacteriales bacterium. The sequence goes on along the minus strand of JACKAC010000001.1, from coordinate 147,114 downwards.
CGAAGGCTTCGAAGTAAACTTCTTCATCGGGGGATTCGCGGGCGACGGCAATCTGGGGCGTGTCCCCGGCTGATCTTACGAGACGGCTGTAAGTGCGGAAGATCCTTACCATGTTGTACGACGTGACACTTGCATTGGAGACGAACTCCCTCTGCGAGGGCTGGTATCCGAGTGATGTTTTTACGCGCTGGTATTCGGCGATGATCTCTTCCCGTGAGAGAACGACGGGTTCGGGTTTTTTCATAGTGGCAGTGTTATTTTGCAATATCCGCTATAAAATAACACTGCCGCTCACTCATTTAAATGAGAAAAAGGTTAGATACGTATATATACTAAAAAGTGAGAGGGCAAAAGCGAAAAGTGAAAGGAATGTTTGTCTCCGACGGCTTCTTTTTACGCAAAAAGAAGCAAAAGGCGCGGCTTAATGGGAATTTACTAAAATTTCCCGTGTTCTGCGCTCGGACGGCTAAACTCGTTCGCTTCAATGAATGAAAAGGACGCTCGCTCAGACAGTACCCGTCCGTCTCCCCCGAGTTCTCGGGAGAGAACGCTTGAAGCCGTGAAATTTTCCTCCGGACGTGAATTCCCATAATGCCGTAATAATCACCTTCGGTGATCGTGGGTTAATAAACGGGATAAGCCGGGGATTCTTCGCTTCGCTCTCCGTAGGAGTCCCTGGGACAGAATGACAGTAGAGTTACAGGGATCAGATGAACCAGGGTACGCAAAAGCACGGGACCCAGCCTCCGCAGAAAGTTTTCCATTTTAAAGAAACCGGTGAAAAGCATTTGCAATTCGTAACAACCGGGAGGCATCCGCCAACGCATCTCGTCCAAAAGATCCCGCTAGTGATCCACCAGATAAAGAAGCAGACTATGCCGAGAGGAAATATTATACCGGTTTTAACCGTGGTGGTGAATAATGCGTCGCCGTAGCTTTTCATAAAAGCTTTTTCGGATTTTTTAGTGGAATTGAGAAAGGCTTTTATGGGAGGAGAGGTGTATGTCCCGCTCCCGGTTTCGAAAATGATGTTCATTTCAACAGGAACTTTGACATTACCTTCTTTCAAAAATCCGGAGATAGGTGTATCACCGGATCTCAGCCGGACGCTGAACTCTTTGACCGAGCCATAGTCTATTTCGTCCGTGACAGGGTTTTTCGCGGTATCCTTATCCGCGATGGACAGGAATAAAAATTTTGCTTTCCTCGATTCCTTGGCATCCCAATCTACCCTAAGCACAATACCGGGCAAAATTTCCAACAGAGGTCCATCCGGGGTAGAGAGCACTGCCCCCCGAATGGTTACATCCAGCTTATCACCCGAAGAAACGAAAGGAGCGGTGATAAAGCGTTCGGAACTATTGCGTGGGTTTTCCATGATATTGTTATTAGATTTTAAAAAAACTTCTAATCCGGGAGCATTTTTACGTCGGTAAGACCTTCCATTTCAGCGAACATTTTGACACGCTTAAAGCGGTACGTGCCTTTTTTATATTTTCCAAGCCATGAGTCATCGGGAGCAAGGAAAAGCGAATCATTTGTACTGCCCTTCTTTTTACCGCCTTTGGGTTTAGCGCCGGACTTTTTCTGCTGTTTCATTTTATTGTACACGGCGCGGAAGTAGTAGTGATTAAAGAGGCGGTTGAATTCGGTGAAGTAAAGGTCGGCAACTCGGATATCACCGCGTATTATCACCATGTTCTCATCATTTTTTATCGTGGACGCTTCGCTGAAATTAGCCGAACCGGAAACCACGATGGGGTCGCCGGAGAGCGGGTCAGAGAGCAGGAACTTAGAATGGATGTAGCTGACATGTTTATTGAGTCCAAGCTTCAAGGGATTTGTTTCCGCGCGCGTCCATTTGTAAAGAGGCTCGGCGAGGTATGAGCCGTACGCCTGGTAAATGTTGTTTTCGATGCCGAGCCGGACGAATTCACTCTCCTTCCCTTTAGCGGGTTTATCTTCTTTTTCCAGTAGCATGAAAACGATGTGGCTGTCCTTTTTATTATCCATGAGCTCGTCCTTGAACACCTTCCCTATTCCGAAGGCAAGAGTAATGAAAGCAGATCGTTTGGCGCTGTCGAGAAGCTTCGCGTAGGTATTAAGCATGGTGACCGTCTTACGCGGACTGAACACCGGGGTAAAGCCCTGCGGGATCTTTTTAATGTCTTCAGGAGCAATATCGCCGGAGACAGCTTCATTAGCCTCTTTGTATTTGGCGCTCGTCATTTTGGTTTTTTTCTTTTTATCGGGAGAGCTGCCCGGATCGATGCTCAGTGTGTTCCAGTATTTTTCATAAGCCTCCGCTACCTTTTCGTTGCGTATCCAGTGACCAACATTTGTCTGCCCGAAGATACCGCCTTCTGAGAGGTTGGTCGAACCCGTATAGACCGCAGTGGGGACTTTCGGTTTATTTTTACCGGCGTTTTTGAGCAGAACAATGAATTTGTTATGCATTATGTAGCTCTTATTGAAACTGCGGTAAGTGACGTTCTTTGAAGGTATCTTAGCGGTTTTGATGGCTTTCATATTCTTATCGAGCGGAAACCTCTCCTTGTTATCCTTTCCATCGACAATTATCTGCACGTCGACTTTCCTCTTTATTGCTTTAGCAAATTCATCTACGATGTCCTGGTAATGAAATTCATAATAGCAGACCAGAAGAGTGTCGCCTTTTTCCGCATCACGTATAAACCCAATGATCGAGTCGTCCAGTTCACGGCTCAGCCATTGTTTGGCTTCTTTTTTCTTTTTGTCGTCTGTTATCTTATCGGGAGGAATGTTATTAAACTTCTTCGCATACGCCTGGCTGGAGGCAACACCGCGGTTAAAGAAAACGTCGTTTTCGAGCGATGAAAACATCGGCTCCGTGTGAACGGTGATCTCGATCGGTTTTTCGCGAATGAGATTCTTTGGCTTACCCTTTACCGGGTAAAAGTAATATGTGTACTTATAGCCCGGCTTACCCGTAAAATCATCCCACACAAAACTCTGGACTGGAAAATCGAACGTGCTGAGCAGCATATCCTCCACAGGATCCGAAATGATACTTTCAAATACTTTGAAACCCGGCATGAAGTAGCGCTCATCCTCCATGTGGTCGTGGCGTTCCATTGCAAAGCCAAGCAATCCTTTTGTATCAGCCTTTTTGTTCTTTGGCTCCGTAAATCCCGGGTCTATCGCAAAGGAAATTGTGTTTACGCCTGTAATGGCATAAATGGTATAGCCTCTCTGTTTTTTTGATTTGAATCTCATATTGTTTTTGTGTTTAGCTGTTTGAAAAAACCTATAATAAGAGCTAACAAACGAAATAAATTTGTGAGATTTTACAGAAGGCTGGTACTGAAAAATAGCAGGGCGGTAACCAATAGGCAAATAAAATTTTTGTTAAATGTATCCGGGATTTGAGGGGATTGCCGCGTCGTCCGCCAAGCTGACTCCTCGCAATGACATTACTCATTCGCGATGCTCATTCGTAATGTCATTTATTATCTCTTAAATAATGGCTAATTTTGAGTTCGTATAACAATACCTAAGCATCTAAAAGGAATAATATTATGAGCAACAGTGATTTAGACAAGATAAAAGGAATCAGCTCAAACGGAGCAAACGGAAAAATGAGCGACCACGAGCGTGAACTGGAAAACCAGGAATGGCTAGAGTCACTGGATTATGTACAGCAGGCGGAAGGACCTGAGAGAGTACGCGAACTGCTCCAGAGACTTCACGTACACGCAAAGAAGAGCGGAGTACAGGCACCGTTTTCCGCAAATACTCCCTACATCAATACAATACCTGCAACAAAACAGCCGCCATATCCCGGAAGCAGGGAGATCGAGCGCACTATAAAAAGCATCATAAGATGGAACGCCATGGCAATGGTGGTTAGAGCCAACCGCGAATCGAGCGGTATCGGCGGACACATCTCGACATACGCATCATCGGCAACACTGCTGGAGGTCGGGTTCACACACTTTTTCAGAGGCAAAGACGGTGACAGCGACGGCGACATCATCTATTTCCAGGGTCACGCCTCACCGGGAATCTACGCGAGGGCTTTTCTCGAGGGCAGGCTGTCGGAGGAGCATTTAAAGAATTTCAGACGCGAGCTTAACCCGTCGCACGAGGGATTGAGTTCATATCCGCACCCGTGGCTAATGCCAAATTTCTGGGAATACCCGACGGTATCGATGGGACTTGGTCCGATAATGGCTATCTATCAGGCGAGATTTAACGAGTACCTGAAGGACAGAGGAATAAAAGACACTTCTAAGCAAAAGGTGTGGGCTTTCATCGGTGACGGTGAGACGGACGAACCGGAAACGCTCGGCGCGATAACGCTGGCATCGAGGGAAAAGCTCGAGAATTTAATCTTCGTTATTAACTGCAACCTGCAAAGGCTTGACGGACCGGTGAGAGGAAACGGAAAGATAATACAGGAACTGGAAGCGATATTCAGAGGCGCAGGATGGAACGTGATCAAGGTCATCTGGGGAAGTGACTGGGACCCGCTATTGGCAAAGGATAAGAAGGGGCTTCTTGTAAAGAGGATGAACGAGGTTGTGGACGGACAGTTCCAGAAGTACAGTGTATCGGACGGTGATTACATCAGGAAGGATTTCTTCGGTAAATACCCGGAACTGCTGGAAATGGTAGAAGGCTATTCCGACGAACAGCTGTCGAAGCTGGCGAGGGGCGGGCATGATCCGGAAAAAGTTTACGCAGCTTATAAGGCGGCGGTGGAACACAAGGGTTCCCCCACGGTGATACTTGCACAGACGATCAAGGGATACGGTCTCGGTGAAGCAGGCGAAGGAAGGAACATTACACACTCACAGAAGAAATTAAACGAACACGAGCTGAGGGATTTCAGATCGAGGTTCGGCATACCGATATCAGACGACCAGGTGGACACGATACCGTTTTACAAACCGGATGACGACGACAAGGAGATGGTGTACCTCCGCGAAAAGAGAAAAGCGCTGGGCGGCTTCATCCCGAAAAGGAATACGAAAGCACAGCCAATAAAAACACCACCGGAAAGTTTATTCGAGGAGTTTTACGAAGGATCGGGAGACAGAGAGGTTGCAACGACGATGGCTTTCGTGCATCTGCTGTCGAAGTTATTAAAAGACAAGGGAATCGGCAGATACATCGTGCCGATAGTACCGGATGAGGCAAGAACGTTTGGTATGGAATCGCTATTCAGGCAGGTGGGAATATATTCACACGCGGGACAGCTTTACGAGCCGGTTGACAAGGCAAGCCTGCTTTATTACAAAGAGGCAAAGGACGGGCAGATACTGGAAGAAGGAATCACTGAAGCGGGTTCGATGTCGTCATTCATAGCGGCGGGTACGTCATATTCAGCTCACAAGGTGAACATGATACCTTTCTTTATTTATTATTCGATGTTCGGATTCCAGCGTATAGGCGACCTGGTATGGGCGGCAGGCGACATGAGAACAAAGGGCTTCCTGCTGGGAGGCACATCGGGACGGACGACGCTTGCGGGCGAGGGTTTACAGCACCAGGACGGCAACAGCCACATACTCGCTTACTCGGTGCCGAATTTAAAAGCATACGACCCGGCATTTGCATACGAGGTAGCGGTGATCGTGCGGGACGGTCTTTACAGAATGTATGAGAAGGGCGAGGACGTGTTTTATTATATCACGGTGATGAACGAGTTCTACCCAATGCCTGAGATGCCAAGAAGAAAAGGTATCAAGGAAGGGATATTAAAAGGGATGTACAGGTTTAAGAAGTCGGATAACAACGGTACGGACGTGAAGGCGCATTTATTCGGAAGCGGAACGATAATGAACGAGGCTATTAAGGCAGCCGAGATGCTGGAGAAAGATTATGGTGTGAGCGCCGACGTGTGGAACATCACCAGTTACAAAGAACTATACCGTGACGCTATCGATATCGAAAGATGGAACATGCTAAACCCGGAGAAAGAGCAGAAAGAAAATTACATACAGCAGACGCTGAAGAATGAGAAGGGTGTTTTTGTTGCGGCGTCGGATTATATAAAGGCGCTTCCGGCATCAATATCACAATGGATACCGGGACCTTTCACAATGCTGGGCACGGACGGGTTCGGCAGGAGCGAGAGCAGGGACAGGCTGAGAGACTTTTTTGAAGTGGACGCCAGATATATAGTTGCCGCTACGCTGGGCATGCTGGCGAAACAGGGAAAGGTAAAAACCGACCTGGCATTAAAAGCGATAAAAGATCTAAAATTAAAACAGGACAAACCAAATCCGATAATAAGCTAATCTATGGCAAAAGAGATCAAATTACCGGAAGTATCGGAAAATGTTGAAACGGGTGACATAGTTAAGGTTCTGGTCAATGTCGGCGACACGATAACGGTGGACCAGCCGATAATCGAACTGGAGACAGATAAAGCGATGTTTGAGATACCTGCAACGGAAGGCGGAACTGTTTCCGAGATAAAGGTAAAAGAGGGTGATAAGATAAAGATAGGCGACGTTATACTGACAGTCGATGGGAACGGCACGGCTCCGAAAAAAGAAGAGCCCAAAGAATCCGACACATCGGACCGTGGGGAGAAGAAAGAAGAACCTCCCAAGGAGGAAGTAAAAGAAGAACAACCAGTAGAGGAAGAGCATATAGAGGAAGTTTATGACGAACCCATCGAGGAAGAAGTAAAAGCAGAAGAGCCGAAGAAAGAAGAACCCAAAGCTGAAGCCAAGACCGAAGTGAAGAGAGAAAAGCGGGATGGTATTCCGGCACCGGCGTCTCCATCTGTAAGAAGACTGGCAAGGGAGCTGGGGGTCGATATTAACGAAGTACCAGGATCGGGTCCAGCAGGACGAATCTCCGATGAAGACGTTAAGCTATTCGTAAAGAGTCTAATGCAACAGGGCGCACCTAGTTCAACGGCAAGCGGAGGCGGTATTGCTCATAAACCGCTGCCGGATTTTTCGAAGTGGGGTGAGACGGAATCGATACCTATGTCAAACGTTCGCAGGGTAACCGCAGAAGGATTAAGCTATGCGTGGAACACAACCCCTATGGTGACACAATTCGACGAGGCTGATATAACGGAGTTAGAAGCATTCAGGAAAAAGAACGGACCTGCAATAAAGGAGAAGGGCGGGAACCTTACGGTAACGGGCATACTGGTAAAGATATGCGAGGCGGCGCTGGCGAAATTCCCGCAGTTCAATACCAGCATCGACATGGAAAAGAGAGAAGTCGTTTATAAGAAGTATTTTAATATCGGTATAGCGGTCGATACGGACAGGGGCTTGCTTGTTCCCGTAATAAAGAATGTGAACGAGAAGAGCCTAACCGACATATCGGTCGAGCTGGCGGAAATCTCGGCAAAGGCAAGAGACAGAAAGATAACGCCGGAAGAAATGGACGGCGGTAACTTCACCATATCGAACCTCGGCGGAATAGGCGGAACGGGTTTCACGCCGATCGTATATTCACCGCAGGTAGCGATACTCGGCGTATCGAGGGCAGGCTACAAGCAGGTTTACAAGGACGGCGAGTTTGTGGCGAGGTTCGTTATGCCATTGTCGCTAACGTATGATCACAGGATAATAGACGGAGCGGACGCGGCGAGATTTTTGAGGTGGATATGCAGCGCGCTCGAGTCGCCTTTCTCTATGATGCTATAAAAATGAAAGTTGATAGAAAAAATAAAAAACCTTTATATAGAAAAGCTAATAAGACCGCTTTTAATCATGGTTTCATAAAAAACCATTTTAAAGACGAGAAGAATTCTAAAAAAATAAAAGAGTTTGACGGCAATAAATTAGGTATGAAGAGTAAACAAAGTAAAGGAATGGATTATACTCCTTTATTTAGATTTTTACTCTCTAAGGTTGGAAAAAACTGGGATGAAGTTTTTAGCGAAGCGATCTCAAGGTTAGATAAAGAAGAACCAATTTTTTGGATAGTTGAACGACCTAATACAAAACACGAAAACGACAATAATGATAAATTTTTTGGAATAGTCAGAGTGGGTGAATCAACCTATTACCATCAATTATATATTGATGAAAACAATATACTTCAGAAAGTAAACCCATCTGCTACTATAGAAGCATTATGTAAGTGCTGTACACATACTTTAAATGGGAACATTATACATTATAAGGAAGAGGATTAAATCCTATTTTTTATAGTAATTTCAGTTTGCGTTCCCAAATCGGTATTTGGGAACGAGTGTTTTAATAAATCGACGCAAATCAGTAAGGGATAGAATACACTTTGATTTCACGTAAATATGTGACTAGTCTAGATTCCCGCTTTCGCGGGAATGACAATTGTAAAGAAAGGAAAGTTTAATTGAGTAAAAGAGAGATAGTAGTAATCGGGGCGGGACCGGGAGGATACGCGGCGGCGTTCCTGGCGGCAGACCTCGGAATGAAGGTGACATTATTAGATAAGGAAGAGAATCCCGGAGGAGTTTGTTTATATAGGGGGTGTATCCCGTCAAAGGCACTGCTTCACATCGCGAAGGTGATCCGTGAAGCAAGCGAGATGAAGGACTGGGGCGTGGACTTTAACAAGCCTAAGATAACACCAAAGAAACTGACGGCATGGAAAGATGAAGTTGTGAACAAGAACACGGGCGGGCTCGGGATACTGGTTAAGCAGAGAAAGATAGAATACATAAGGGGTGAAGCGAAGTTCCTCGACTCACATACGCTGGAAGTGACAAAACACGACGGCGGAACGGAGAAGGTTGAATTCGACAAGGCAATACTTGCAACGGGTTCCAGACCTGTAAAGATACCAAACATCTCAATAGATAATCCAAACGTACTAGACTCGACATCGGCGCTCAACATAGAGGACGTGCCCGGTACGATGCTTGTCATCGGCGGGGGTTACATCGGGCTGGAGCTGGGATCGGTGTATGCGGCGCTCGGAACGGAAGTAACGGTTATAGAAATGCTACCTCATATTCTGAATGGCGCTGACAGGGACCTTGCGAGACAGCTCGAGACAAAGATGAAGAAGGAAGTGAAGGAGATAAAGCTAAATTCAAAAGTTATCGAACTTAAAGAGGGCAAAAAGGGATTAGATGTAACGATGGAAGATAAGGATGGGAAGCAGACGACAGAGACTTTCGATAAGGTGCTCGTGTCGGTGGGAAGGAAACCGAATTCAGAGAACCTCGGGCTGGAAAATACCAAAGTGGAAGTTACGGAGAAGGGATTTGTAAAGGTGAATAATAAGATGCAGACGGCTGATGAAGCAATCTATGCTATAGGCGACGTAGTGGGAGAACCGATGCTGGCGCACAAGGCTTCCCATGAGGGAAGAACTGCTGTGGAGGTTATTGCGGGGCACAAAGCGGCTTTCGAGCCATCGGCGATACCGGCAGTCGTATTTACCGACCCGGAGGTAGCATGGTGCGGGCTGACAGAAACTGAAGCAAAGGAGAAGGGTATCGAAGTTGGAATAGCAAAATTTCCCTGGGCGGCATCAGGAAGGGCAGGTACACTTGGAAGAACGGACGGGCTGACAAAGCTACTAGTAGAACCTGAGACAGAGAGGGTTCTCGGAGTTGGTATTGCAGGACCGGGTGCAGGAGAGCTGATAGCAGAGGGAGTGCTGGCGGTGGAGATGGCGGCTACACTTACCGACGTCAAGATGTCAATACATCCACACCCGACATTATCGGAGACTGTCATGGAGGCGGCGGAGGTATTTTTCGGAGAGAGCACGCATTTTTACAAGCCGAAGAAGAAGTAAAGTATAGCCTCGAAGGAGACAAGAATTTTCAAGAACACCGCCCGAATTACCTGCAAAGAAATAACCTTAAAAACCGCTTGAGATACCAGGTCTAGATTCCCGCTTTAGCGGGAATGACAAAATTGATTAATCCTCGGTTTTACAATTCCTTATAAAATTCTAAAAAAAGTTAAAATTATTTTTGGTAATTTTGGAGGTATTTCTTCCATTGCATACTGCAACGGATTCCAAAATTAAACCGCACAAAAAATGGTACACAAAACCTTTTTATCTTCCCTGCCCGGAAAGACACGGGCAATAGTATTTTCGTTATTAATAAGCTCACTGATACTGACAGGATGTGGCAAAAAAGACGAAGCCCCAAAAACCGAAGACAAACCGAAGACAGAGAACAAGACGACCGAGAACCAATCATCCGGTAAGAAAAAAGAAATCAAAAAGTCCGAACAACCAAAGCAGGACGTAACGAAGGAAGCACCTGAGGACTGGACTGCTCTCGCTACTTCAGACGGCAAAGTAACATTTTACCTTCCGTCACAATGGACAGTTGAAGAAAACTCAACGAACAAGTTCTCGACACTAAGCGAAGACAAGACAATGGGAACTACTCTTGTAATATTCCCTAACGACAAGATAAGTTCGGATGATCTGCTGGAAGCAGCGTTAGGCGATTTCGATTATGAACCGGACGGCGAAGCAAACGAAATACAGGTCGGCAACATCGAAGGCTATATTACGGCAGCAAGAGGAAATATCAACGGGCAGGACATGATGATGTACGTTATGTCGGCAATCGAGGCAGACGGCGCGGGAAATTATGTGATCTATATTTATACACCAACAGATCAATTCGAGGCAAACAGCCAGATGATGGAAGACATACTTTACAGCATACACTTCCAATAAAATACAAAAAAATGAGATTATTAGCCCTCTCCCCGAAAAGGGAGGGGGTTTTTTTGTTTTCGCTAGAATGTTTTTAACCCCTCTGACATGACAGCTGCTCATTCTTCGCCGGTCATGTCTTCTCCCCTTTGTAAAAGGGGAGATAGATAAAGTTTTTTGCCTACCGCGTGATAGTAATATTTACTTTTATTATGCCTTAGGCAACTTCTTTTGCTTGCACAAAGAAGCAAAATGTACCGCCAGATGAAAGATATATGAATCAAATCGCATGTAATGTTTGAGACCGAATATAGCTAACCACAACGCTCAAAGCAAAGGGTCTAGATTCCCGCTTTCGCGGGAATGACAATACTTTTTTGTATTTTCGCCTGACGGCGTGATTGGTGTTTTACTTTGGGACCTACTCCCGACTTCGTCGTACCCTTCCGTCGGAGGGGGGTTTTTATTTGAGTAAAGTCATCTTTTTTGTTTCTGCGAACGACCCGGCTGTGAGTTTATAATAATAGACACCGCTGGAGAGGTTCTCTCCATCAACTGGTTTCAATTTCACATCAGTAATACCTGGACGATAAACATTACTTTTAAAAATTTTAAATAGGATAATTACCATGTTTTTATTATGTTATTTTTCCCTTTTTATTATTAATTTCAAAACAATAATAAAGGTGTTATCTTTAACAATTAAGTAATCTTTCTTACCATCAACAATAAAAATGTCCAATACTAAATTAGATTTAAAAAATAAATCAGAAACATTCCAATTAAAATCTTTTAGAATTGATCTAGTTGTATTTAAAAAACTAATACAGATAATTGAGGAAAGGTTAGTCATAAAAGAGATTGTAGTTAATAACCGTGTAGTGCAACCTGATAATATAGATTCACTAAGAGTTGAATTTTACGATGAGACAAGTACAAATAATTTTTACATAAAAGCATTTATGAACTTTTCGACAAGAATATTCAAAGGTGGTATAGGGGGTACATCATATCACCCACCTGAAACAAGTGGTCTGATGTTTGAATTAGAAGCAAAATTAGAAATTAGGCTTATTACTCAAGACGTAATTGGTGAAATAAGAATATCCGATAAAGATAATGAGGTTTTACAATTTACATACAATAAGGTTAGAGAATTATTAGCTAAGTTTCCTAAACGAATCTCAAAAATAGATTTACTACCCTCTATAGTATTATATGCAATACCTGTAATACTTGCCCTATATGCTGCTGTTATAAGTAACGTAGTAGATTATTTAAAAAATTCTACTTTTATTATTGTTACAGTTATACTTTGGTCTTTCTCTACTGTATATTTAATTTATGAAACTCTCACTTATAAAAGCTATGAACTACTCCTAAACTCATCCATAAAAGAATATAAAGAAAAACTGAATATTAACCTAAAAGATTGGAAAATAATTATCATTTCTTTAATATTAGGTAGTTTAGCTTTTTTAATTGAAAAACTTTTCCTCTAAGTAATTTCAGATATCTTATAATTACCAAGTTGTCTAGGATAACACCTTATTTGAGTAAAGTCATCTTTTTTGTTTCAGTGAACGACCCGGCAGTGAGTTTATAGTAATAGACACCACTGGAGAGGTTCTCTCCATCAAAGGATACAGAATAGGAGCCGGGTGATAACTGTTCTGAGACAAGAGTCTTCACTTCCCTACCCAGATAATCATATACGACCAATTTTACATACTCATTTTTTAAGATACTAAACTCAATATCCGTCGAAGGATTATATGGGTTAGGATAATTTTGCCTGAGAGAATATCCTTCAGGAATAATAAGAGGGTCTGATATAGACGTAACGACACCGCCATTGGTTGTTTTAAGGATCTTTCCGCTCCATGAGCAAGCAAGCCCTTCAACCGGGGAAGTAAAAGCAATCCCATATATGAATTCGTTTAAAGAGGTCTGCTGGATAGTCCAATTATCGCCCGCATTTGTGGTCTTAAGTACTATGCCGTGATCGCCTCCCACATAACCTGTATCAGGTGTTGGAAAACTAATTGAGAACAGCGCTTCCGTAGTACCAGTACTTAGGAGTGTCCAATTGACGCCTGCATTTGTGGTTTTACGAATTCTGCCTACATCCGCGATGAGGTAACCTGTGTTTTCCGAAGTAAACTTAATATCACGAAAGAATTCGACCGGAGGAATGACACCCACATCCAGCGGGAACCAGCTTTGTCCGGCGTTAGTGGTTTTCAAGACGACGGGCGCACCGCTGACATATCCGGTAGTTTCGTTTACGAAAAATGGTTTATACAGTTGTGTATTACTGCCGGAATTCAGGAGGTTCCAGTTGGCACCGGCGTTAGTTGTTTTGTAGATGACTCCCCCGCTTCCGCAACAATAACCCGTGAAGGAGTTGGTAAATTTAAGTCCCCATAGCTGGGTAGTGGTATCAGCGGTTGGCTGGCGTATCCAATTAAGCCCACCGTTGGTTGTCTTTAAGATAATACCATAATTGCCACTGATATAAACCGTGTCCGGGTGCAGTATCTCTATTGCCATCAGGCGGGTACCGGTATAGCCGGAATTTTGCGCGGTCCAGTTAAGACCTCCGTTAGTGGTCTTATATATATTCATGGTGGAGCCGTTATAAAGGGTGCTGACGGTATAGCCGGTATTAGAATCGTAGAATTCGATCTCATGCAGTGACTGAGCAGGATTCATGGAAATGACCTGCTGCCATTGAGAGAATGCCGTCGAAGCAGAAAGTATAAATAGAGCGAGTAGAATCTTTTTCATAGAAGGTTAGATATTGATTTACTTAAAAATATAAGGAAAATTTAAAAAAGATTTATACCACAAATTATCACGAATGATAAAGAGGAGTTAGAAGTTGCTGAGGTCGCGGCCGAATACGGAGGTCATTATCCAGTCGAACAAGACATGTATCTTATTTCGGAGTCCGACGAGTTTTGTCAGATAAGCACTTCGCCAGAAGATCCATGTATTAAAACCGGAGCCTTTGAACTGGGGAGTATCAGCAAGCGCCTTATTACTTCCAATATAAGCCAGCATTCCAAGATTTTTATACCGGAAGGGGCCGCACTCCTTCCCTTTTGCAATTTTGTTCAGGTATTTTGCGATGAAATATCCTTCACGCTGTGCAACCTGTGCTGTTGCGGGGAGAGGTTTGTCTTTAATTTCAGAACAGTCGCCGACCGCAAAGATCCCGTCATATCCCGGGACTCTGAAGTAATTGTCCGTTATAATCTTGCCATTCTTATCTTTCTCGAATGGTGTGTCCTTTACGAAAGGAAGCGCGGTATTGCCTGTTGCCCAAACCAGCATGGAGTATTTAATTATAGTGCCGTCTTTCAAAGTCAGGCAATCCTTTTGCACGTCGGTTACAATGGAATTCATTTTGAGGTCAATCTTGGCACGGTTGAAGACTTTCATCGCGTACTCACTGAGCTTTTGACTAAACGAGCTGAGTATTTTTTGCGCCGCGTCAACGAGGATGATCTCGGTATACTGGAGGAGACCGGGATATTTCTTTTTGATATCCTCTTCCAGAAGGTCATTTAATTCAGCAGCGAACTCCACACCGGTAGGTCCTCCCCCGCAGATAACGAAACGGAGTTTGTCCCGGATCTCATCTTCACTCAAGCCGGGCAGGTTCGCATCCTCGAAGCAGTCGATTATTTTAACACGTATCTTTCGTGCGTCGCTAAGTTCACGCAGGAAGTAAGCGTATTTTTTCACACCCTCGATGCCGAAAGTATTCGTGATCTCACCTACCCCGATGATAAGATAGTCATAATCCATATCGAACTTTTCGCCGGAATCCTTATCCAAACATTTTACTTTTTTATTCTGATGATCAATACTGAGGCATTCACCCATGAAAAAGCGGACTTTTCGTAAGGAACGTATGGGTTCGATAATACTGCGGAAAGCTATCGTACCAACTGTTGTACTGGGAAGGAGCGGAGTAAAAAGGAAGTGATTTCGGGGGCTGATATTTACAACGTCATAGGAATCGAGGTCGATCTTTTTAATAACACCGTAAGCGGCAAAGCCGGAACCAAGTATGATGAGCTTCTTTTTTTGCTTTGGGCTCATTTTGCGGGTTTATATAAAAATAGGGAGAATGGATCTTAGATGGGATTGAATAATTTTGGGATGGACATTGCCTGAAGGGAAAATACTTGCCTATCGGCATGACAGATCGTTTTCTCATCCCTTCTTTTGCTTGCACAAAAGAAGCAAAATGCACCGCCAGATGTAAATCGGCTAAAATTACCCGTGTTCTGCACTCAGACGGCTAAACTCGCTCACTATACGATCAGAAAGTTAGACGCTCGCTCAGACAGTACCCGTCCGTCTCCGATTTCATCGGAGAACGTTTGAAGCCGGGTAATTTCTTCACGCCGATTTCCATAATGGCGGAGTAACTCTTCACCTGTAGGCGGAGTTTTGGAATGAGTTTAAATATTAAGTTTAAAGATTTATTATATAGAAAAAATCTTACATATGAAATCATACAGAAAAGAGCTTTGGTTTGAGGTCAAGAAGCGGAGAGAACTGATCAATATTACGCCGGATGTGGAGAGATGCGTACAGGAAAGCGGGATCAAGGAGGGGCTCGTACTTTGTAATGCGATGCACATTACGGCAAGCGTATTCATAAATGATGATGAGAGCGGACTGCACCAGGATTATGAGGCATGGCTGGAGAAACTCGCCCCGGAGAAACCGCATTCACAATATAAGCACAACGGATACGAGGATAATGCCGACGCGCATCTAAAAAGGACGATAATGGGTCGAGAAGTGGTAGTGGCCGTAACGGACGGGGAGCTGGATTTCGGACCGTGGGAGCAGATATTTTACGGGGAGTTCGACGGGAAGAGGAAAAAGAGAGTGCTGGTGAAGATAATCGGGGAATGACAAATGATCGAAAAATGAAAAGTCAAATTAAGTATTACCTAACATTAGTTTTACTATCATTATTTTTTTTCAGTTGTAGTTCCAGGCACAAGAAACTTGAGGTATCTTATGATGATGCCAAAGAAATATTAGTTAATAATGAATCTAGATTTAACGAAATTGCAAGAAAATTCCTGAATCAAAAATCTTTAATAGATATTTCTAGAAAGTATTTTTCTTATGAAGTTGTTTATGATATTGTTGCTAAGAATGGAATGTTTCGAATTACAATTCTTAATATGTCGGAAATTGATTTTTGGAAAAAAAATAATATCAATAGTATTATAAATGAAGGTAAATCCTTTGCATCTTTTTTAGATAATAATTCAATTGACATAAACCTGTTTCTGAATTTAAAAGATTTTCTCTTTGAATTAGAAATTTTCGGAATAGAAAAGAATACCGAAGGTGATATTGTAAAAATAGATATTATGTACAGTCAGGGTTTGCTTTATTTGGATAAAATAGGAACAAAAATTACTGGAATCCCGTCTACATCAATAGTTAAAAAGATTACTGACAACTGGTATTATTTTAAAATAGAGTAAAATTCCCAACCTTACTTAGGTACAATTTCAAGATCGTTTAGCAGTTTTGACATGCTTTCTTCTTTGTTTCTTGCTTTGTAGAATAGCCTTTCCTTGCACCTGTAGCCGGATGTTGCGGGAAATAAAAATTCGAGTTTCTTCTGTAAAAGCTTTTGCCTCACCCTGTTCGGCTCCGGGGTAACACGAAAATGCGATTGGAATATCTTTAGATTTGTATCTTCACCCTGCAAAAATCTCATTCCGGCAAGGTGGTCTATAATAATCTGCATCGATTCAGCACTTCCCTGCCATTTTATCTTAGAGGTATAGTCATCCTCGATAGCGAGCTTCTTACCCGTAAAATGTGAGAAAAACTCATCAATGTCACAGTCTATAATGTTTTCCGAGCGCAAGAGCTGATAAAACTCGATCAGCTGGCGTTTGAACCCGTACCAATATATTTTGTGCATAGGGTAAGGTGGTGAGATTTTGGAAATCATTCAAGGAAATTTCACACATATTCGAATCTGAAGTAAAGGAGAAATTGTAAATTTACTTCTTGCCTATCGGTGTAAATAAATGGTTTTCTCATCCCTTCTTTTGCTTGCACAAAAGAAGCAAAATGCACCGCCAGATGTAAATCGCATATAATGTTGAGACCGAATTTAGCTTCTAGCAACGATCACAGCAAAGGTCTGGATTCCCGCTTTCGCGGGAATGACAACGCTTTTTCGGCCTTTCGCCTGACGGCGTGGTAGGAAATTTACCGTGGGAACCCACCCCGTTCCCGATAAATCGGGACCACCCCTCCGTCGGAGGGGATTTTAAAACAAAAACCCCGGGAGAACCGGGGTTTTGTTTGTCACGACATTTAAAAGTTTATTTATTTGCCGGGCATTTTCATGTCTTTAAGCTTTTCGAGGCTTTTAAGATTTTTCATGCCCTTCATCATATCTTCCATATCAATGAACTCGACATCCGTTGGAACATCAAAGTCAGATGCAGAAATACCGGAACCGTCATTCATTTTGGTAGCGGTTATAGTCATCTCTTTTGATTTCATGCGCAGGACGGCTTTTTTATCATAAACAGAAATCGTACTACCGTTACCCATGTCATATATCTCGCATTCTTTGCCAAGTATCTCTTCCGTCCCGATCTTTTTATATTTATCCAATTGTTCCTCAATATCTTTCATGTCGAAATTCTTCTCATCCTTCTTATATTCATCTACTTTCATCTTGATGCCGGTTTTCTTACCGCCGATATTGGTAACGGAATAAACATAAGGATCTTTATAGAGCGCAACACTTTCACCGCCTTCCATTCCACCGAAGTTGCCCTCCATAATTGTCTTAAAATTCTCACCCATTCTATACAGTGTCATCGTACCGCTCATTTTAGGACCTTCCATCGCGTATTCAATCATGAACTTCCCGGTAGACATATCAATATCGCCACTCGAGCTACCATCGTTTCCTTCATCTTCGGATTTACTATTCTCGGTTGATTCTTTATCTCCTGAAGAAGTAGTATCTTTTTTACCACAGGAGGATAAGGTCAAAAGTGACGTACAAAGTAAAACGAGGAAAATACTCCTAAATAGAGTGATCATCATAGCTCCGGTTTTATGGTTAGGGTAAAGTTAATTAAGGTGAGCGCTAAGCTTACCAATAATATGATCTTTTGGAACTGCGCCGACTATCTGGTCAACTACCTGCCCGCCTTTGAAGATCAAAAGTGTTGGGATACTTCTAATACCAAACTCCATTGCTACCTGCTGATTATTATCAACGTCAAGCTTACCGACTTTTACTTGTCCATCATACTCGGTCGCAATCTCTTCAACGATAGGAGCGATCATTTTACATGGTCCGCACCATACTGCCCAAAAATCGATCAACACAGGTTTATCGGAATTTCTAACTTCAGTTTCGAAATTACCATCAGTGATTTCCATTAATGCCATTTGTAGAATCCTTTCAATTTTTAATTTATTTCTAAATTACTCTCCCCAACAATTTCTTTCAAGTTGGAAATTAAATCCTCAGAGAGTTTAAGCTTAAATTCACGGGATTTCCAGTCCTGATAGGAGCCGTTGTTTTTTACTCTAAAGTATAAAAAACAATTTCCCGGGTATTCTGATACTACGGATTTTATTTTCTCAAGTTTCTCAAAAACATCATCTTCTTTATCATTGAGCTTTATGAGGGCATAACTGCCCAGCCTTTCTCTAAGCTGGGTCATTGGGAATATATCCTCTATAACAAGTTTTATCGAATCTCCGTTCTCGTCAGCTCTGCCGGTAACATATACAACAGAATCATTTTTTAAAAAATTACCGGACTGTACAATAATACTCTCAAAAGCGATACATTCCGCTGAGCCGTATGTGTCAATAAGGTCAAAAGTAGCGAATTTTTTGCCACGTTTAGATATCCTGGGCTGGAAATTGGAAATAACCCCGCAGACCTTTACAGTACCAAGGGAATTGAAGTCGAGTTCATTAACATCAACACCGAAATCGAGGTTGGTGAAGAGAGAAATCTCCTCTTTATAGTTCTCCAGCGGATGTCCCGTAAGATAAAAGCCAATGGCAGATTTTTCGCGTATATATTTTTCCACTTTTTCAAACTCCGGCGCATCGCCGAGAATGAAACTATCTTCGTATTCGTTACCACCTTTACCCATAGTAAAGAGACCTTCCTGCCCCTGTGATTCGGGGAGGGTCTTATATCTCTGCGCATAGGCGACGGTACGCTCAAGATTTGAATAGAGCTTATTACGGTTGGGTTCGATATCGTCAAAAGCCCCGGCAAAGATAAGCCCTTCAAGTGTTTTACGGTTTACAAGCCGTAAATCTACTCGTTTAAGGAAGTCCACAAAGCTCTTATAAGGACCATTCTCTTCCCGCTCTTCGACAATGTTTTGTACGGCTTTTTCGCCGACATTTTTTATGGCGCTAAGCCCGTAGATAATCTCCCCTACTTTGTCTCCTTCGTCGAGATACTTAACCGTAAAATCAACCGAGCCACTATTAATGTTTGGAGAGAGAAGATCGACATTCATTTTTTTGCATTCGAAGGCAAGCTCCTGCAGTTCAGTCTCACTGTCCTTTCTACATGCCATGGAGACGGCAAGGAATTCGACAGGATAGTGTGTTTTGAGGTACGCGGTGTAAAACGCCAAAATCGAGTAAGCGACGCCGTGCGATTTATTAAAGCCGTAGTCGGCAAAATCCAGTATTAAAGAGAAGATCTGTTCCGCCGTCTTTTTAGGTACTCCATTTTCTTCAGCACCTTTGATGAAGTGAACCTTTACCTCATCCATCATTGCTTTTATCTTCTTACCCATGGCTTTTCTCATATTGTCAGCCTGCGCCATGGTGAAACCCGCGACTTCACGCGCGATCTGCATCACCTGCTCCTGGAATACAATAATTCCGTAAGTTTCCTTTAGGGAGTTTTCCATAAGCGGGTGAAGGTACGTAACCTCTTTGCGACCGAAACGTTTTTCTATGAAATCGGGAATAAGCTTCATCGGACCGGGGCGATAGAGCGCGTTCATAGCGGCGAGGTCGTTGATATTCTTGGGCTTCATCTTTGCGAGATACTCACGCATCTTGCTTTTTGAAAACTGGAATATACCAACGGTCGAGCCGGAGCCGAAGAGTTCATAGGTTTTTTCGTCATCGAGCGGGATCTTATCGACTGTGAGATCGGTATTGTGGTGATCATTGACTAGTTTGAGAGTCCTGCCAATTACCTTTAATTCTTTGAGCCCAAGGAAGTCCATCTTAATGAGCCCGGCATCCTCGAGCTGATTCATATCGTACTGCGTGCAGAAGACATCTTCCTCGCCCGTGACCTTAGACAGCGGTACATAGTCAACAACGTCAGACGGAGCAATTACAACGCCAGACGCGTGGATGGAGGAATTTTTGTTGAGATTTTCAAGAACCTGTGAATACTCGTATAGTTTTTTTCTCTCATCTTTTAAATCGGGAGGAGATTTTTTGAAGTAGTTTTTAAAGTCTTCCACTTCATCCATACACCTTGTAAGAGGTGTTACCTTTCCGAAGACGATGGGGATATGCTTTGTAAGGTCATTAATTTCGTTGAACGGGAAATTGAGAACACGGCCGACGTCCTTTAGAACGCCACGGGGAGCAAGTTTATTGAAGGTGATTATCTGGGCAACGGAATTATCGCCAAATTTTTCTTTCGCGTATTGTATAATTTCATCCCTGCGATCATCCTGAAAATCAACGTCTATATCAGGCATAGATATTCTTTCGGGATTCAGGAAACGCTCGAAGAGGAGATTGTATTCGAGCGGATTTACATCGGTGATGCCCAGGGCATAACATACCAGGCTTCCTGCCGCGCTTCCCCTACCGGGACCAACGAGAATTCCTCTCTCCTTAGCGGCACGAATAAAATCCTGCACAATAAGGAAGTATCCTGCGAACTCCATTTTTTCTATAACAGAAAGTTCATAATTAAGGCGATCGTGCTCATCTTTGCCTGGGTTCTTTATCCTTTTTTCCAGTCCTTCATAAGAGAGCTTTTTCAGATATTCATCCAGGTCTTCGGTTTCGTCCTCTTTTGGAATCTCAAAACGGGGCATGTGGTTTTTAGACAGATCGAGGTCGAGGTTACATTTTTCGGTTACCTCAAGGGTTGATTTAATCGCATCAGGATAATCACGGAAGAGCTCACACATCTCTTTCGCGGATTTAAAATAAACCTGGTCAGTTCCGTAACGGAGATTGTTTAGAATCTCATAACTGTCCTGCACTTTGGACTGCTTAGCGCTGATGTGCAGATATATATTGTGAGCGATGGCATGCTCTGGTTTTATGTAATGGCAATCGTTTGTAACGATCAGTTTCAGTCCGAACTCTTTTGCAAGCTTAGGCATCCACTCCAGAACTTTCTGTTCGGCATCAATAGTGAGGTGGTTTTGAATTTCCAGATAGAAGTCATCGCCAAAGATGTCTTTGTATTGTCCAACCATCTTACGCGCCATGTCCATGTCATTTCGGGTAATATAGCAGGAAATCACTCCTCCGGCGCACGCGGAGGTGGCAACAAGTCCCTGATTATACTGGCTTAATACTTCAAGATCTATACGCGGCTTATAATAGAAGCCTTCTGTGTGCCCAATGGAGACAAGCTTTAAGAGATTACGGTAACCAACCTCATCTTTTGCGAGGAGTATAAGGTGCGCGTAATTAATATTAGTAGAAGAAAGACCGTCGGAATTTTCGGAGCGGACCTCGTCAGAGGTATCATTTTTTTTACCGCGCTCAAGACGTGAACCCGACTGCGCGACGTAGACTTCACAACCGATGATAGGTTTGATATCATTCTTACGGCATTTTTTATAGAACTCCATTGCACCATACATTACGCCGTGGTCGGTCAGCGCAACTGCTTTCATTTTATTATCAACGGCAGCCTGCACAAGACCGTCAACAGTTGCAATCGCATCAAGGAGCGAATAATGAGTATGATTGTGAAGATGTATAAATTCGTGAGGCATAAAGGAAAATACTAAACTAAATTAAATTTATACAGAGTTAAATTTTAAGTTTGACACCTTACGGAAATTTACTATAGTGCTAAAACGATAAACCATAGATTTCCAATAATTAATTCCTTTGGAATGCTAATTGCATTATTGAAGATGTTACTTGTAGATTAACAAATTTTCTTATAACTTAGAAATAGTAAGGGTAAATCAAAAGGGGGGTAAATAGTATGAAGCAACTATTTACATTTTTTCTGGCATTATTTTCTTTAGTATTTTCGACTTCCTATTCCCAATACTGGATAAACCAGAACAGCGGAACAACAAAAACACTCAACGGAATAAAATTCACGGATCTTTCAACCGGCTATGTGGTAGGTGAAACAGGCACCGTAAGGAAAAGCACTAACGGCGGGTTTAACTGGTCACCTTTAGCGGCAGGCACGTCTCAAACTTTGCGCGGGCTTTCCTTTGTTAACAGCAACACAGGTTACATTGCCGGTGATTCTGGTGTTTTACGTAAGACCATAAACGGCGGAACTAACTGGTTTGTACTTACAAGCGGATTCAACATAGATCTGAATTCGATATATGCTGTAGATGCTAATACAGTATTTGCATGCGGGGATAACGGTCTGGTAATAAAGACCGTAAATGGAGGAATAAACTGGTTCACACAATCCGCTGGTACAATATCCAATCTAAACTCAATTCACTTCCTTAATGCAAACACAGGCTATACAGTAGGTGAACAAAGCACTATCCGGAAGACAACTAATGGCGGATCCAGCTGGTTCACACAAACAGTAAGCGCCTCCGGACCCATGACCAGTGTTTACATAGTCGACGCAAACAAAGCCGTGATCACATTTTCGGGATCAAACGTAAATTTTTATATTACGGATAATGGCGGAACAACGTGGACACCCCAGTTTTTTGGAAACACCTATACTACAAGGTGCGTAGATTTTGTAGGCGGGCTTTACGGATATGTAGGAGGCGACGTTGGTACATTTTACACAACGGGCAACGGGAGTACAACCTGGGCATCAGGAGCAAACGGAACCTGGGCTTACGGAATCTCATTTGTAACTCCGACTGACGGCTGGAAAGCCGGTCCAAACGGAGACATACAGCGAACTACAAACGGCGGAACACAACCTCCGGCAGCTCCAACAAATCTTATTGGGTCTGTGGTCTCCGGAAACCAAATATTCCTGTCCTGGTTTGACAATTCGAATAATGAGCAAGGATTTAAAATAGAAAGAAGCGTCGGAATGCCGACAAATTTTGACCTGGTAGGAATCGTAGGAGCTGGTGTACCCAATTTTATTGATACAAGCGGATTAGTTTATGGTACCCGATACTATTATAGAGTTTATGCCTTTATCGGCGCAGGGAATTCAGCATTTTCAAATGTTGAAACAATTGTACTCACTACTCTATTTCAGACCGGAAGCGAGATACCGGACAGATACAGGCTTTACAATAATTATCCTAATCCATTCAATCCGACGACAAAAATAAAATTCGACCTGCCGGGAAATGCGTTTGTGAATATTAAAGTATATGACATGAGCGGGCAGGAGGTCGATGAAATAGTCAATTCGCAACTGAATGCAGGAAGCTATGAAGTGAACTATGATGGTGGGAAATTATCAAGCGGAGTATATTTTTACAGGATCAGTGCGGGCGATTTTACAGAGACAAAGAAGATGATGTTAATAAAATAAGTTACGGAGTATGAATAAACATACATTATTCATATTATTTATTTTCTTTTTAATGATATCAAATTCTCAGGCACAGTTTTATAGTAAGCCGTTTGCACATACATACTCGATAGTTGCGCGGGACCCGGTTACCGGAGAAATGGGAGTAGCCGTACAGTCGCATTGGTTTTCGGTTGGCTCTATCGTGGCGTGGGGTGAGGCAGGGGTTGGTGTAATTGCGACGCAGTCATTTGTAAATGTATCATTTGGATTACGGGGACTGGAGCTTCTCAAACAAGGCAAGACACCTCAGGAAGTAGTTGATGAACTGATCTCAACTGATGAAGGCAGAGATGAGAGGCAATTAGCTGTACTTGATTCAAAGGGGAATGCGGCGTCATATACAGGTAAGAAGTGTATACCCGAAGCCGGCAATAAGGTTGGAGAGAATTACTCAGTGCAGGCAAACATGATGCTGAATAACACTGTGTGGGGAGCGATGGCAGATGCATTCGAGAATTCGACCGGACCGCTAGCGGAGAGATTAATAGCTACCCTGGAAGCGGCACAGAACGAGGGCGGCGACATACGAGGAAAACAGTCGGCAAGTCTCCTAATAGTAAGGGGCGAATCAACAGGGAATAAGTGGGAAGATAAGTTAATAGACCTAAGGGTGGAAGACAGTGATGAGCCGGTGAAGGAATTGAGAAGGCTATTGAAAGTTCACAGGGCATATGAGCATATGAACAACGGCGACCTGGCAATAGAGAAGGGAGATATAGAACTGGCATTGAAAGAGTATTCGACGGCAGAAGAGATGTTCCCGGACAACCTGGAGATGAAGTTCTGGCACGCGGTAACTCTTGCAGGGATAGGAAAGGTGGATGAGTCACTCCCAATATTCAAAGAAGTATTTTCAAAGGATGCTAACTGGCGAGAACTACTGATGAGATTGCCAAAGGTAGATCTGTTTAATGTGAGTGATGATGATATGGAGAAGATAAAGGGGCTGTAAGGTTATTTCACGAGTATCATTTTCATTGTCTGTGAGAAGTCATTAGCTGTCAATGTATAGAAGTATAGTCCACTAGGAATATTCTCACCCTGATATGTATATTCATATCTTCCAGCCTGTAAGACCTTATTTAAGACGGTTTTGACTTCCCGTCCCAGAGAGTCATAGATCTTCAGAGAAACCAAGCCACTGACGGGTATATCAAACCAAAAATTCGTACTGGGATTAAATGGGTTAGGATAGTTCTGATATAGTCTGAACGAAGAAGGAATCTCCGAGGAAATCTGATGAACATTTATAATCACACCGGCAGAAGTTGTTTTGATAATAGTACCTGAGTTTCCCACGGCATAGGCTGTCGAAGTATCTACGAAGTAAGAATCTCTCAGAAAGGTCGTAACAGGACTTGTTTGAATCTCCCAGTTATTCCCATTAGTATATGACATCAGGATTATTCCATTATTACCAACAATCGAAATATTCCCGTTGGTCAAATATATGACCGATTTCAGCGCTTCAAAAGGAGTAAGGTATTCTGACCAATTAGCACCTCCGTTTGAAGTTCTGTATATTACCCCATCATTAGAGATATCCGTGCCTCCAACTATGATACCATTATCCGAGTCTTTAAAATCCGCCCGGCTTAGTTCCATATTTGGAGCAGGTGTTACCGTAGTCCAATTCACACCGGCATTCGTTGTTTTTATAGCAACATTGTATCCGCCAACGAATCCGGTATTTTGACCCACGAAGTGTACAAAATAAAGGTTGTTTGATGTGATAACAGGAACCTGTGACCAGGTCACTCCTCCATTTGTTGTCCGTAACAAGGTACCATTGACACCGGCAATATAGCCAGTATCAGAAGTGACTCCCTCTGTTTTAACAAATTGAATATCAGCAAGATTAACACTTACACCGGCGGTGCCATTAACATTCCAAGAAGAACCGGCATTAGAAGAATAGAGAATCAATCCATTCTGCCCAACAATAGTCCATCGCAATGAGTCTACATAAGCAAGTTTGTACATCGCTAATGACGATACAACCGTCCCCGAAAACCAATTCAGACCTCCGTTCGTTGTTCTAAGAATCTTACCATTTTCTCCGACTACCATACCAAAATTTGCCGAGTAAAACTTAACACCATGAAGGTTGTTTGTAGCGCCGGAATTGAGCTGATGCCATCCGTATTGTGAGAAGGCTGTATTAGTGAGCAAGAGTAGCAAAATAGCAATAGGCAGGCTAATCTTACTTTTTAACAAATATTTAACAAAAAAGTCCTTGCTCATTTGATTATTTTAACATAATTTAGGTTAAGAGAGAGAAATATTCAACTTAATTATTTTAAGCCATCGGAGCTCCCACCTAAAAACTCAATTTATAATCTATGGAGGCAATTAAAATGAGAATCTATCTATTAATCCTTATATTTTCATCGACAAGCTTAATTTCCAATGCACAAAATGGCTGGGTCACACAGAACAGCGGTACAACAAATGACCTTTGGTGTGTCCAGTTTATAAATGAAACAACCGGATTCTGTAGCGGTGAGGGAGGAATCATAATCAAGACAACCAATGGCGGAAGCACTTGGTTTATGCAGGTCACCGGAACAAGTGACACATTATTTTGTATACAGTTCCCGAACCTGACCAATGATACTGGATACGCATGCGGATCCAGTGGAACATTAAGGAAGACAACTAACGGAGGAATTAACTGGTTTTCACTTCCAAGTGGAATAACCCAGACAATCAAATCCGTTTTCTTTAACAACGCAAACACGGGCTATTATGTAGGTTACCAGGGAGAAGTACGGAAAACTACTAATGGTGGGATAAACTGGAATCCACAGATAAGTGGAACAACAGCAAACTTGTGGTCAATATGTTTCCTAAACCAGAGTACAGGCTGGCTTGCCGGATTTACTGGAAAGGTAAGAAAAACAACCAACGGCGGGATCAACTGGTTTTCCCAGGGATCCTTTCCAAGCATAGATGAGCTACTCTACATTAAATTTTTAAATGCAAACACTGGAATCGTAACGGTAGGAGTTCCCGGCACAATTAATTTTTACCAGACATCAGATGGCGGTACAACATGGTCACCGAAAAATTATGGAACTCTACATAGCGCGCGATGCATTGACTACATAACAGACGATGTATGGATGATGTCAGGAGATGCCGGAGACATATTCAGGACAGATAACGGCGGCCTTAATTGGGCATGCGTAACTCCGCCAGGAACAACGACGTGGTTTTTCTCAACAGATTTTGTTACAACAAATAAGGGATGGGTAGTAGGAAGAGATGGGAAAATTTTATATACATCAACGGGAGGCAGCCTGGCCCCTGCGGCGCCATCCAATCTACTGGGATTTCCATTGTCAACCAGTTCTATTTACTTAACATGGTTTGATAATTCTAGTAATGAGCAAGGATTTAAGATCGAAAGGAGTCTAAGCACTCCTGATAATTTCCAGGTTGTCGGTACAACGGGAGCCAACGCGGAGAACTTTACAGATAACTCAGGGATATCACCTACAAATTTGTATTATTATAGGGTATATGCATTTAATGGGGCTTCTAATTCCGCGTATTCAGATACGATTGCAGTACTAGTAACAGGAAATATCCAGGCAGGAAACTCAATACCCGATAAATATAAGCTATATAATAACTATCCGAATCCTTTCAATCCATCAACGAAGATAAAATTCGATCTGTCACAAAATACTGATGTTAGGTTGACAATCTATGATATGAGGGGTTCGGATGTACAGGAAGTAATAAATACCCAGATGAATGCAGGGAGTTACGAGTTCAGCTTTAACGGAGCAAATCTATCCAGCGGCGTTTATTTTTACAGATTGACAGCTGGAAATTTTGTTGAAACCAAACAGATGGTACTGGTTAAATAAGACAATAATTTGGCGGGGCAGCTAACTGTCCCGCTAATAATATTTCTTTTTATTGGATAGATAGTACTTAATAAAATCTTTCGAAAGAAGGGCGTGGCTTTTTAGGACTTCGTAAAGGTCGAAGTGTTTTCTAAGGATAGAAAATCGCTCTCGATTTGAGCTGATTATATTTTTCTTGGAGAATCCACCGACGAGAAATTTAGATAATATCAACTTAGTATTTCCGATTGTTTTACAATTCTTCAAAGTTTTTATCATCCAATCAACATCGGCGGTATATTTATATCTTAGATCGTAGTTTACCGCATATTTTCTTTTTACAATAAAGGACTGATGGCTAACGACCATTCCCCAAATCATATCTTTCCAGCTAAAAGATTCAGGAGGAGTTTTTAAAGTACGTGTTCCAAGGTCTTCTTCGTTTTCATCTATATAACCGACATCCCCGTAATAAGCATCAGCTTCCTCCAGCTCAAATACTTTAGAAATAGTATCCGAAGAGTATATTTCATCTCCAGCATTAAGAAACCATACATAATCACCTGTGGCAATTTTGAGTCCCTTATTCATCGCATCATAGATGCCTCTATCCGGTTCACTAACAAACTTCGAAACAATATTTTTGTTTTTCTCAATAACATCCAGTGTAGAATCAGTGGACGCACCATCTATAATTATATATTCTATATTGTCATACGTTTGCGTGGCAATACTCTTTATAGTCATTGGTAAAACTTTCTTACCATTATAGACAACGGTTATTATGCTGATGACAGGTTGTTTCATCTTTCTAGCAATTCATTATAAAATTTTATATGTTCTTCAGCACACCTTTTCCAACTAAATTTCTTTTGCTGTTCAAGTCCCCTATTAATAAAATCTAACCGGGTCTTTTCGCCATTAAGCATAAGTAATAGCTTTTCCTTCATATCTTCAAGGCTATCCGGGTCAATATATAAACCGGCATCCCCTACTACTTCGGGAATCGAGCTTATATTTGAGGCAATCACCGGGCAGCCGATAGTCATTGCTTCAAGAGGGGGGATGCCAAAACCTTCATATTTAGATGGATAAACAAAGACAGATGCATATTTATAAAAATTTGCTAAGCGTTTATCATCACCCCCATCAAAAATAATTTTACCCTCAAGGGCATTTGTCTTAACAAACTCCTGCTCTTTTGCCGAAGGTGGACCTCCTCCATAGCAAACGAGTTTGAACGAGTTATTAATATCAGGTAAAGCAACAAAAGCATTAGCAAGCAACGTAAAATTTTTGTAACCTTTCCTATCACCGACGAAAAGGATGTAATCATCTTTTATAATCCGTTCACCCTTGACATTAGGATCGATGGAGTTTCCCAGATGGATCACCCTGGTTTTTTCTTCAGGCACATTAAATACCCTAATCAAATCGCGGCGTGTTGACTCCGAGATACATACAAGTCCATCGGCTTTGGGAATAGACTGTTTTTTCCATTCGGAAGTTTTATCCAAAGGAGAAAATGAATCGGGAAAAAATTCATGCGTCATATCAAGGACAGTCATTACCCTTTTACCTTTAAATGATGGGCAGAGATAATTGTAATAGGTCTGGTGATAAAGATCAAAATCATATTTATTAATGAAACGCGGGAGGAGATATTCGTTTAGTTTCAGAAAAAGGAGCTTGGTCTTAAACCGGGGTTTATATTTCTTTCCCCAGAAATGCGTAAAAGCATCCTTAAAATCCTCAAGCCCGTATTCATTTATAAAGTAACCCATAAAAGCCGAGATATCCAGGGAGTCACTTCCAAGCAGATCTTTAATTGTTTCATAGAAATAGCGGGAGATACCTCCATATCTCTGCATAGCAAAAGTCTGATGATCATAAACAATCTTCATCTTATCAGCTTTAATTTACGGGCGTACTTATCAAATTTCTCATTTATGTCGGAAGAGACTTTAAGCAAAAGCAATAAGCCAAGATAGAAAGCGGTACAAATCCCGCTTCTATATACTATATCCAGATAGACATTTCCAAGTGCGGGCAGGAAAAGCCCTATTAATAAAGTAATTCCGGCTAATACCACAACGATAACGTTTTTAGAATCGAAGGGCTGCATCTTGTATTCTTTGAAGAGAAAGCCCCATTTGAGCAGGTTGAAAATCAATACAGATAGCATTGTGGCAATGGCGGCTCCTATAGCACCGTATAGTGTAATGAAAATGAAATTAAGAAGGATACATAAGCCGGCATAAATTATATTGAACAAAGTGTCGTAACGGTATTTAACTGATGTAGAAATAATGTCTGAGTTTATGCCACCTGTCATGTCAATCAGAAAAGACAAACCGAGGAAGTAATAGAAAACAAAACCTTCCCGGTATTCAGGTTTAATGAAGTAAAGTATATTTTCCTTGTTTATCGCAATACCGACGTAGACAATGCTACCAATAATGAGTAAGAGCAGAGACGTTCTTTTGTAAAGAGCTGATATAAGCTGAACGTCGTTCTCCTTCCATGCTTCGGTAATAGTCGGCATTGTAATACGGTAAAGGGATCGTGCAGGGAAGAATATTACAGTAGCAATATAAATGAATAGCGAGTAAATACCCACCATCCTCAGACCGACCATAGAGCCGATCATAATCTTGTCAATGTTTTGCGCGAGGAAGTATGATGAACCTCCGAGCAAAGTAAACAGACCGTAGCGGATAACCTCTTTTGCTCTGAGTTTGTTTAGGAGTTTAGAACCGACAATGAGCTTATATTCACGGGTGAAGACAACCTGGCCCAATAAGAGGATCACGACGAGACCGTTTATCAAAACATAAAACACGAGGAACTGATAGAAATCGATAACTTTGAAAAAGACAAGGAAAATTCCAACAGTGGTCAAGACACGAAAGAGTACATCCCTTAAAAAAACGGCGAAGACCGTCTGGTGAACGGCGCGAGTTACGCCTTCAAACACGGTAAATAGAAGCTGGAAAAATGAAATCGGGACTAGAAAATAGTAGTAATCTACATACAGTGCTGAATTTTCTATGAACTGGGCTGAGATAAAGGGCTTGAGAACTACATAAATAAGGGTAACAATCACAAACCCGGCTATTGCAATGAGCATAACCAGAAAGAGAAACCCGCCATGCTTTTTGTCGTCAGTCTTGAAAAAGGGGAAGAAACGAACTATAGCATTTGTCAGTCCTAGAGCAGAAAGCTGGGAATAAACGATCGCCATTCCCGCAAGTAATTGTATAAGGCCGAACTCTTCTACACTAAAATAGGCTGGAAATAATATTACCACATTAAGGTAGCCTAAGACCAGTCCAATGTAGGAAAAAACAGTATTTTTTAAAGCTTGCGCCTGAATTCGCCCCAAAGCGAAAAATTTGCTTTAACTATTAATTTTCAATTTACTTACTTCCTTATGTAGTATCAATTTAAAAAATTTAATTTAGTATTTATTAGAGTGCTGAAAAATCGTATTTTGAATAGTTTATGAACATAATCTCCTTATTTAATGGCAAAATCAAAGGCTAAATCCACTCATAAAAAGCAACAGCACTCCAAGACACTAACAGACATTAAGAAAAGCCAGGGTGAATCCCCATTTGAGAAGTATCAAGATTATATTTATATAGGAATCATAGTATTAGCAATCTTAATTTTCTTTGGTGATGGAATATTTGGCGGAAAGATCTTTGCCTCTCCGGATAATCTATCACCATATAGCTTTAAGACATTTTTGGAAGATGCAAAAGCAAACGGAATCTTTCCTTTATGGTTGCCCTATATATTCGGTGGGATGCCTTCCTTAGCATCACTAACAATGAGCCTTCCTGCTTCGAATAATTTTTTCTCTTTTATTTGGGATAACATAATTAACGGCCTTGCAGGTGATAACTTATTCAAGTTAACAGTTCCTTATTATTTTCTTTTTGCTATTTCTACATACTTTTACATCCGTTATAAATTTAAGAATAATACAATCGCATTATTTTGTGCATTATGTGGGGTACTAGCCACTGGTACGATCCAATTAATCATAGTTGGACACCATACTAAAATGATGACGTTTTCTTTTTTTCCGCTGATATTACTAACTATAGATAAGACGATCGACTCCGGATTAACAAACTGGAGGAAATATTTAATATACCTGCCGGTACTTGCAATATTGATGTACATGCAGCTCCACTTTCATCATATTCAGATGCTGTTTTATGCATACATGATGATAGCAATTTATTACGGATATACGCTTATATACAAGATCATCAAAAAGGAAAAGTATATGGTGATGGTAAAAGCCGGGCTTGTTTTAATTGCGGGCGGTCTTATTGCCGTTGCGATGGATGCAAATATAATCTTATCGGTAAAAGAGTATAATAAATATTCGATCCGGGGACAGGCAAACATAGAACAGTTGAACAACCCTGCGACAAAGAACGACTCCCCTCTCGATTACCAGTACGCGACTAACTGGTCATTTAGCCCGGGTGAAGTAATGACATTTATATTACCTTACTATTATGGATTTGGAAATGTGGAGGTTAACGGGCAGAGAGCAAATACATACTGGGGGCAGATGCCGTTCACGGATTCACCGGTATATTTCGGGGTGATCGTTTTCCTTTTGGCTCTTGTAGGAATATTTATGAACTTTAGAAAGAATGTCTCCGCACAAGCGCTCACTATTATAGTGGTTTTCTTTTTATTTCTTTCATTTGGCAGGACCTGGCCGATAATTTTCGACCTGTTTTTTTATCATTTCCCGCTCTTTGGAAGTTTCCGTGCACCTGTTATGATTCACTATTTCCTAGACTTTGCGTTTTTGATTTTGGCAGGATATGGATTCAAATCTATCCTGGATGCTGCTAAGGACAAAGTAATGCAAAATAAATTCAAGAAGCTAAGTTTTGTTTTAATGGGGCTTGCCGGACTAATGTTCATAATTTCATTAATAGGGTTTGAAGGTTCCTATAAAGAATCCGTCGCAACGGGACCTAAGGCAAGCGAACTCAAACAACAAGGATATCCACCACAGCAGGTCGACCAATATTTTAATCAACAGATAGCTCCCGAAGCATATAAAAACGTTACCGCCGATATGAGATTGCATTCAATATTACTTCTTGGTGTATTAATCGCTGCGTATTTCTACACCCAGAAGAAATTATCCCCTGGAATCTTTGGAGGTATTGTTATAATGCTGGCAGTCTTTGATCTTTGGAATATAAGTTCAAAAACACTACACTGGGATAATGCACAAGATAAGGAACAGATGTTTGCGAAAAGTGACTATGTGAATTTTATTTTGACTAACGACCCTGACACATACCGTTATAGAACCGCAGAGTACAGCGGCGGAAAACTGACAACAAATAACTTTTTAGCATTTTACAGACTTCATCAATTTAACGGATACCAAGGTGCAAAGATCCGAAATTATCAGGATGCAATCGATGTTGCCGGGGACATGAATCCAATTCTACTAGATGTGGCTGATGTGAAGTACTTAATTACAGATAAGCCATTGGAAGACACAGCAGGATATGTACCTGTATTCCAGGGGACAAGGTTGGTTTACGAAAATAAGAATTATCTGCCGAGAGCATTCTTTGTTGATGAGTATAAAATCGAGAGCGGAATTAATATTCTGAACGCAATGAAGAATGGCACATTCGATCCAAAGACGACTGCTTTACTGGAAGAAGATCCGGGAGTTCAGATACAGAAACCGGATTCCGGGGCAAGTATAACAATGACTGATTTCGAAATTCAGCATATAAAATATGATGTAAACGCTACCGGTAATAATATGCTTGTATTCAGTGAGATATATTACCCGGCAGGATGGAACGCTTATATAGACGGACAGGAAACGAAGGTTTACAAGACAGATTATCTATTCAGGTCAATAGTGGTACCGGCTGGACAGCATAAAGTAGAATTCAAATTCGAGCCTCAATCATATGCGACGGGTAAATCCGTCAGCCTTGCAGCGAATATATTTGTGGTGCTATTACTGATCGCAGGAATCGGTGGAACTTATATGGGGAAGAAAAAAGGTGAATCAACGAGTGAGAAGAAGGAAGATAAGCAAGAGGAAGAAAAATCCGGCGAAGAAAGTAAATGAAGAAAGCTTTAATAACGGGAGTAACAGGGCAGGATGGGGCTTACCTTTCGGAGCTATTGCTCGGTAAGGGATACGAGGTAAAAGGTATCACACGTGACGGTTCGGACATAAGAACTACAAACCTTAGCTATTTAGGTATTTTAAATGATATAGAGCTTATTCAGGCAGACCTGCTCGATCTTTCAAATCTTCTCAGGGTAATCAAGGATACAGCACCGGATGAGATATATAACCTTGCCGCGCAGAGCTCGGTAGGATTGTCTTTCCAGCAACCTATCGGAACGCTGGAATTTAATATTATCTCGACGGCAAATCTGCTCGAGGCAATAAGAAGTATAAAACCGGAGACAAAATTTTACAATGCGTCGAGCAGTGAGATGTACGGAAGGTTAAGACCGGAAAATCTCCCAGTAACTGAGGAGACGGTGCTTCACCCGGTGAGCCCGTACAGTATTTCAAAGGCATCGGCGCACTGGATCACGATAAATTACAGGGAAGCATACGATCTCTATGCGGTGTGCGGAATTCTTTTTAACCACGAGTCGGCACTGAGGGGAGAGAATTTCGTTACAAAGAAGATACTGGAAGGAGCATTAAGAATATCAAAAGGAATGCTCGATAAGATCACCCTGGGCAACCTTAGTATAAGCCGTGATTGGGGGTATGCCCCCGAGTATATTAAGGCAATGTGGCTGATGCTGCAGCAGGAAACGCCTGACGATTATATAATATGTTCAGGGCAGGCAAATACGCTGGAGAATTTTACAAAGAAAGTTTTTGCCGAAAACAGGGTTGATTATGACAAGCATGTGGAATTCAGCGAGAAACTATACCGGCCGGTAGATCTGGAAATAATCTACGGAGATAATTCGAAAGCAAAGAAGAATCTCGACTGGAAATATGACATTAGTTTCGATGAGCTGATAAAAAAACTTGTCGAGGACGAATCCAAATTTTTCGAATGGAAGCAAAGTAAAGGAGTTAATTGATAAATAAGATCTTAATAGCGAACAGAGGCGAGATAGCGGTGAGAATAATCTCATCCGCGAAAGAAATGGGAATAAAGACCGTTGCAGTCTATTCCGATTTTGATAAGTATTCCTTATATACACGGCTAGCTGACGAGGCATATCATATCGGTCCTCCACCGGCAAAAGAAAGCTACCTCCTTGCTGACAAGATAATCGAAATTGCGAAGATGAGTGGGGCTGACGCAATTCACCCCGGGTATGGATTCCTTTCAGAGAGAAGCTATTTCGCGAAGATGTGCGCGGATAACGGAATAAAATTCATCGGACCGCCGGCAGAAGCGATAGAGATGCTGGGTGATAAAACAAAGGCGAAGATACTTGCCGTAAAAAATGACGTTCCTACTGTGCCCGGCACTGAGGAGCCGATAAAGGATCTCGAAGAAGGTAAGAAGATCGCCGATAGTATAGGATACCCTTTACTTATTAAAGCATCCGCAGGCGGAGGCGGTAAGGGTATGAGAATAGTTAGAAGCCCGGAGGAATTCGAGAGCGGGCTCAGGATGTCACAAAACGAAGCTCGTTCATCATTCGGAGATGAGAGCGTATTTATCGAAAAGTATGTGGTGGGCGGAAGGCATATAGAATTTCAGATACTGGCTGATGAGCATGGAAATGCAGTTCACCTCGGCGAGAGGGAATGCTCTATGCAGAGAAGGCACCAAAAAATTATAGAAGAGACCCCTTCAGTAGTGATGGATGATTCACTAAGAAAGGAAATGGGTGAGTGCGCAAAAAGGCTCGCAAAGGCAGCTGGATATACAAATGCAGGTACTATGGAATTTCTGGTGGATAAGGATAACAATTACTATTTCCTGGAAATGAACACGAGGCTACAGGTAGAGCATCCCATTACAGAAATGAGAACAGATACAGACCTTGTGAGGGAACAGATATTGATAGCATCGGGAGAGAAGCTGTCATTCACTCAGGAAGATGTTACTTTCACCGGGCATACTATCGAGTGCAGAATATGCGCAGAGGATCCGGACAACAATTTCCTGCCCTCAATAGGTAAAATGGACTATATAAAGAATATTCTAGGTAACGGAATGAGAGAAGATACCGGGATAGAGGAAGGTAACGAGATATCGATTTATTATGATTCGATGATATCAAAGCTGATCGCGCACGGTGAGACAAGAGAGATAGCAATTAGCAAGATGGGAGAGGCATTAGAGAACTACATTATCTCCGGATTGAAAACAAATATCGAGTTCCTGTATTCGCTTTTGAACTCAGGAGGATTTAAGACAGGCAAATATGATACTCAATATGTAGAGAAGACATTCATACCCGAAATATATGAAAAAGGAAACGAGTTAAGTGATGAGGAGACGGAAAGGGCAATTGCGCTTGGAGCATGTTTATTCAAGGCTCGCGAGGAGAATACAAGCAGAGGGCGAAACAGGATACAGAATAACGGCGTTTCCAAATGGTCAAAAATGAAATTCGAAACTTACAGAACAAAATGAGACGAAAATTCGAAGTAAAATTTCCGAAAGGTGAGCAAAAGGTGATGACGGTGTTTTCCAATGAGAAAGCGGAGTATGACGGTAAGGAATTCGATTTCGATTATGAATTACTCTCAGAAAATGTAGCACTACTTCGCATAGATGGGAAAAATCATATTGTAAGGCTTGAATCTAACGAGGAAACGGATTACGCTCTGGTCAGCAACGCGAAAAAATACAACGTGTCATGTAAGAGTGAGCTGGATATAATAAAAGAAAAATACATTGGACCGGATAAGTCCCGGTTTAAAGATAAGGTCATCTCGCCTATGCCCGGAGCAGTTGTGAAGATAAACGTAACTGAGGGCGCAGAAATAAGCAAGGGGGATGTATTGCTGGTACTGGAAGCGATGAAAATGGAAAATGAGATCAAAGCCGAGAGCGACTGCCTTGTTAAGTCAATTAATGTCAGCGAAAAGAGTTCGGTGGATAAGGGGCAGCTTTTAATTACACTTGAAGAAAAAAAGGCTTAAAGTTTAATTAAATAATAAAACAATGGGACTGGTATTAGCATTTGCATCACTCATCGCAGCTGTTGTACCCATGTTCACATACATGGTTATTATCTGGTGGCTCGACAGGAACGAGCGTGAGCCGTTTTGGATGGTACTTTTGTGTTTTGTCTGGGGAGGAACGGGGGCAATTATTCTTGCAATAATCGGCAGTATCCTATTCCAGATCCCGCTAGCAACATTGATAGTAACCGTTTCCAATGACCCCGCAGACCTTATAGATCTCTCCGGCGCTGTGGTTGTTGCTCCAATAGTGGAAGAAGCGACCAAGGGAGTATTCCTCCTGATAATCGCTATGAGCAAACGATTCGACGGAATCGTAGACGGAGTAGTTTACGGGGGCGCTATCGGACTTGGATTTGGGATGACGGAAAATTTCATGTATTTTCTTTCTTACGGCACGACACCTGCATCATGGTTATTTATTGTTGTTATCAGAACATTGTTCTCCGCAGTAATGCACTGTATGTCCACAGCTACACTTGGCGCGTTCATCGGGTATGCTAAATTCAAAGGTATAGGATGGAAGCTGTTATTGATACCAATGGGTTATGCGGTCGCTGTATTCCTGCACTTCGCATGGAACGCGAGCGTTAGTTTCGAAGACACGACTATACTCGGATTCTTATTCCTTATCATGTATTTCGTCGCGATCTTTGCGATATTCCAGATCGCTATCTACATGGAAGGAAAGACAATACACAGAGAACTCGAGGACGAATCCATAAACGGGGTAATACCGTCAGAGCATTTATTGCATCTGCCTTTTGTTACCAAAAGGAATAAGAAAGGGTGGCTTCATACAAGTATAAATCAAAAGGAATACGTTAAGACATCTATCGTACTGGCGTTAAGAAAAAGTCAGTACAAGAGCACAACCGGGAACAGGCAAACTGTATACCTGAAAGAAGTCGAAAGCTACAGGTACAAAATCCAAATGATGTTTTACAATGCAGGTCTGCCGGTCAAAAACGCA
Organism: Ignavibacteriales bacterium; assembly: GCA_020635255.1. NCBI lineage: Bacteria > Pseudomonadati > Ignavibacteriota > Ignavibacteria > Ignavibacteriales > Ignavibacteriales bacterium. Next base: position 109,630 of record JACKAC010000001.1, on the reverse strand, counting down.
AAAGATCCGAACCTACAGAGTCAGTAATGGAGAGTGCGCTTTTAAGCATAGTAATAATTACGTGGAATACGAAAGAATTAACGTTGAAGTGTCTTGAATCAATTTACAACACGAAAGATTACGGTTCTTTAAAAGAAAAGATAGAAATAATTGTCATAGATAATGCTTCCTCGGATGGGACTGCAGAGGAGATCTCTCAAAAGTATCCTGATGTAACTCTCATCTGTAACGATGAGAATACAGGTTACGCGCCTGCATGCAATCAGGGAATGGAAATGGCATCGGGCAAGTATGTTCTACTGCTTGGGAGCGATACTGAACTGACGGACGGATCGCTGACCGAATGTATTAAATTCCTCGATGAGAATCCGAAGACGGGAGCGGTTGGATGCAAGCTTATTTATCCGGATGGGAGGGAGCAGGGAAACTGCAAGAAATTCCCTACACTAATGAACGGGGTGTTTGTTTATCTTTCCCTCGATTCATTCAATAAAGACTATGATATGGCGTCGTTCAATTACGATGAGACGATAAGGGTGGACCAGATAGCGACGACGTTTCTGATGGCACGGAGAGAAGTGTTGGAAAAGATAGGCTACTTCGACGAGAAGTACAGAATACTCTATAATGATGTGGATCTATGCAAGAAGATATATGAAGCGGGATATGAGATACACTTTATACATACTGCGACGGTAATACATCACGGGAGTTACTCCACAAAAAAGGCTCCCCCTGCAGTAAGAAAGATCATGTATAAAGATGTTTACAGATATTACAGGAATAATTTTGGATTTATGTCAGTGATACTTATACCTATTTTATTTACCAGGTTTATGATAGTATCCATTATCAGATAATATGTCTCTAACAGACAAGGTCATAAAAAATACGTTCTACAACTTCGCAGCACAGATCCTAGGATTTGTTTTTCCTTTTTTCTTAACTCCCTTTATAATATCAGTAATCGGTGAAGTCCAATTCGGAATCTATGCCCTTGTTATGGGGTTTTCCGGAACATTCGCTTTATTCGACCTCAGCATATCCAGCTCATTTATTAAATTCATATCGGAAAATTACAATAAAGGCGAAAAGGAAAAGCTCAACCAGACAATATCCACAGGGTTATTGTTTTATATTATATTCTCTATACTTATTGGCATAGTAGGATTTGTTTTCACGAAGCCATTAGTTTCCCTGCTAAACATACCACCGGATCTTGAGGCATTAAGCCTTATGGCATTCAGGATAAGTATCCTTATCTTTTTCATTACGAACGCATTTGGAATATTTAATTCGATCCTTATCAGTATGCAGAAGATGTACATCACGAATATATACGGGATCGTATTAAATTTTCTCAACGTAGGTGCGATAGTATTCTTACTGTTAAACGGATATGGATTAATCGGGATGTTACTGAGCCAGCTGGGAGCGGTAACGATAAGTATTTTGATAAGCTACATCGCGGCGAAGAAAGTTCTCCCGGAAATGAGAATACGCGTAAGCAATTTCCGAAAAGACGCATTAAAGAAAATGACAGGATTTGGATTGCAGATGCAGGTATCGAAGCTGGCATCATTCGCATCTGACAAATACGATGAGTTCCTGCTTGGATTCTATTCGGTGATGAACAATGTGGCGTTTTTTAATATTGGAGCAAGGGTAGCAAGACTGGGAAGATTCGTCCCCTATCAGATGGTTCCACAGGTAGCCCCGGTAGCGGCTGAGCTAAAGGCAAAAGAAGAGCATGAGAAACTAAACAGGTTGTTCGCTGACACTACCAGGTATCTGACAATAGTATCCATGCCCATTTTCATTTTCATTTTCGCATTCGCTGACGTAATCATATACTCATGGATGGGAGCCGGGTTTGACATATCGGTATATATATTGAGGATACTTGTCATAGGGCAATTGATAAATATGATATTTTCTGCGCCGGGAAATTCCATAACACCAAATATCGGCATTCCGAAATTCCAGATGCATGAGGGACTTATCAATCTCGGATTTAATCTTGTGTTGAGCTTTATACTCATCAAATTCTACGGCATAGTTGGGGCCGCGATCGGGAATACCATCTCTGTAGCGATATCGTCGTTTTATATCTATATAGTTTCGTCGCGGTATTTTGAAAGAGGCTACATTACATTATTGAAAGAGCAATACCTCAAACCTTTTGCGGTTGCAACGGGATATGGAATAGTGCTTTTTCTAGCTTACCTATTCCTTAGCAAGAGCATTTACCCGGTAACCGGCAGGGTGAGCGGGTTAGTTTATCTGATCCCATTTGGAGTAATTTACCTCGGAGCATTTACATTCACTATATTGCGGTTGAAGTACCTTAATGAAAATGACAAGATAGTATTAACAAAAATACTAATGAAGCTTTTACCGCTTAGGTCACTTGTAGTGAAGAGAAATGAAAAGATAGCACTAAACTATCAAGGAAAAGAATATAACGGTGAGCTTGTAAGCCTATGCATAGTAACGCACAACAGACCAGGAATGCTAAAGAAATGCATAAACGCTCTTCTCCCGACTATAAGGGATATCAATTATGAGTTAATAATATGGGACAACGCTTCAAATGACGAGACATTAGAGTATTTGAAAACACTGGAGGGGAATGAAAGGGTAAAAGTAGTATTTCACCCGGAAAACATAGGTACAAATGCCAAAGGCAGAGCAATAGAACTTTCGAGAGGCGATTTCATAATAGGAATAGATGATGATGTAATAGAATATCCTGACGGGTGGGTTCAGAAAATGGTAGAGGCATATAAAAAGATACCTGCTATGGGCTACATGTCATCGAATGTAGTACAGGATGAAACAACAGACGGTGCAAAGCAGCCGGATGAGATGTATAGAGACGAAACATATGATAACGGCAATATCGCATTGCAAGTGGGTCCGGCAGGCGGATGGTGTTTTATGATATCGAGATATGTATACAATAAGATCGGCAAGCTTGCTCAACATAAGGACGCAATGTTTTTCATGGAGGACGAAGACTACGCTAACAGGGTAATAGCGAAGGGTTTTAAATTCGGGTTATTAAAAAATGTAATCGTTTATCATGCGACAGGAAAGGTACATAATAAGGAGTTCGGAGATGTTTTCGATAAAAAGATGGAGGATTATGAAACAGCAAAGGGGAAAACAAAGGGCAGTAGAATCATGAATTTATTTAATTTCAAAAGGCATTATTACAGATTATTGGAATTAGCCGAACAGGAAATAAACAGAGAATGAAAATATCTTTCGTAATAGTGAATTTTAATACCGGCAATATCCTGCAGGAATGCGTGGAATCGGTCTTTAAATACGAAGATACCTCATTATTCGAAGTGATAATTGTTGATAACGGTTCAACTGATGACTCACCAGGGATAATAGAAGAAATAGCGAAGAAATATTCAAATGTTGAAGCGATCTTTTTAAAGAAGGATGATGGGTTTTCACGGGCAAACAATATTGGGTATGATAAAACGTCGGGTGAATATGTTCTTGTTATGAACCCGGACATAATATTTACTGAGAGCATTTTACAAAAACTAATGAATGACATCGAGGATGATAAAGAGTTAGGGGCAGTGTGCCCGCTTTTAGTCGGAAGAGATGGGAATTTTCAGAGAAATTATTTTCAAAGGTATCCGACGCTGATGCAGTTCATTCTATTCCATTCAATATTCGGGAAATTCTTTCACCGTTTCCCGTCCCTTATGAACAGGTACCTCGAAAATCAAGATATAGATACAAAATCAGGAAAGATAGAAGAAGTAGAGCAAATACCCTTTGCATTCTTTATGACAACAAGAGAGATATTTGAAGGTGCAGGCAAGATGGATGAAGGTTACAAATTATTTTTTGAGGATGTAGACCTGAGCTACCAGATACATAAAAAATTTAAACTTGGCGTAGATACTTCACTTCGCGTTACACATTTAGGCGGAGAGAGCTTTAAAACGGAAGATAACTGGTGGCTGTACGGGAGATTCATCACAGGGATGAAATACTTTTTCAGTAAAAACTACGGATGGATGAGAACATTCCTTTTAAAAGTATCTACTTTTATAAATTCATTTTTAATAATTTCAATCGAGAACCTAAAACGACTATTCGGTGGAAAAGAGTCATACAGGCTCAAAAAGCACAGGTATTTTCTAAAATTACAAAGAGAAGAAAATTAACGAGTTGATATACATAGTGATCCCAAACTGGAACGGGCTGGAGCATATTAAAGACTGCTTCCCGTCTTTATTCGAGCAGACACATAAGAATTATGTGGTCGTAATGGTGGATAATAGTTCGGAGGATAACTCAGTTGCTTATGTAAAGGAAAAGTTTCCCCAGGTAAGGGTGCTGGAGCTCGAGACCAACCGGGGATTTGCCGGAGGTGTAAATGAAGGAATAAGGTTCGCACAGAATTTTAACCCGGATTATATATTATTACTAAATAATGACATCGAGTGTACTCCTACATTTCTGGAGGAGATGGCTAAGGGATTTAAAACGGAAGATACCGGAAGCGTAGCATGCAAGATGCTTAACTATTACAACAGGATGAAGATAGATGACGCAGGAGATTTTATTAAGAAGAAAGGGTCTCCATACGCGCGGGGACACGGCGAGATAGACCAGGGTCAGTATAACGAAGAAGAGTTCATTTTCGGTCCATGCGCGGGAGCAGCGATGTACCGAAGCGGTATTTTCGATGAGATAGGATACTTCGACGAGGATTTTTTTGCTTATTACGAGGATGTGGATTTCAGCTTCAGAATGCAACTGGCAGGATACAAATGTTTTTATAATCCTAAGGCTGTATGTTATCACAAAAGAGGCGCTTCGACAGAGGGAAACCATGGTTTCCAGACAATGCTTTGTGAAAAAAATCTTGTTGCTATCAGATTAAAAAATTATCCATCGTCGATCTATCTTCGTTATCTTCCCTATTTCTTTGTAGTGAGGTTCAAACGTTACTATGGATTTTATCAAAACCAGCCAAAGAAGGTTTTCTGGAGCGCGGTAAAGGGGTATTTTAAGGGATTAATGGAAATGCCCAAATCATATTCAAAAAGAAAAAAAATACAGCAGAACGCAAAAGTCTCACCGGAATACATCGAAAGCCTTTTTACCCCATAAAGTTCTGAATGAAGGTATCCATAATAATAGTAAATTATAACGGGAAACATCTGCTAAAGGAGTGCCTGGATTCGGTACTTAGGCAGAGTTACAGGGATTTCGAGTTAATCTTCGTTGATAACGGTTCCTCCGACGGGAGCGTGGATCATGTTGTGGAAAACTATAATGACGAACGAATTAAATTCGCACTTTCAAAAGAGAATCTGGGCTTTGCGGGAGGAAACAACCTAGGATACAAATATGCCGAAGGAGAATTCGTTGTGCTCCTCAATAATGATACGAGGGTAAATGAGAACTGGCTAAAAGAGCTTGTGGATGTAATAGAGAGTGATGAAAACATTGGAATTGTACAGTCATCGGTGATCACAGAAGGAATACCGGCAGAGTATTACAAAAAGAACGGCACAATAAACCTTTTAGGGCATAATGTAATGGGATTTTTTGATATAGGCGAGGATGGAAGGGGCGAAATACTGCAGGCAAACGGATGCTCTCTCATAATCAGATGGAAGCTTGTAGAAGAGCTGGGAGGATTATTTCCGGAAGAATATTTTGCATACGCGGAAGATACTTACCTCTCCTTAAAAGTTTTGTTTTATGGTAAGAAGATCATGCACACATCAAAATCGATCGTCTATCATAAGGGAAATGCAACTGCAAAAGAGCAGATATCGTCGCGTTTATACTTTTACAGAGAAAGGAACAGGCTGTTAAATTTTCTGATCTTTTTTTCAGGCGGATTTGAGTTAAGGTACATACCTTACCTAATAAATAATTTTTTTATGAAGCTTTTGCTGTCCTTTTTCTCTTCCAGTTACTCAACGGCAGGGTTGCTGAGGGCTTACCTCTGGATAGCCGGGAACCCCGCATGGATAAAGAAACAGAGGCGATTATTAAATGGTTATGGAAAAGTAAAAGACGGTGAAGTGCTGAAATATATAAGCGGGAAAGTATTCAACGGGAACAATTTCATTGAAAAGGCTGCGAACTTCTTTTCAATACTGTATTGCAGGATAGTCAGGATAAAAGTTTATGAAATAAGCAGGGACTGATGGTATCGATCATAATTATAAATTATAACCAGAGGGATCTCGTATCGGAATGTGTGAAGTCTATAGAAAATAACATACACTCCGATTATGAAATACTGATCGTAAACAATACACCGGAGCAGGACCTGCGCCATCTCGAGGAAATCGCAACAGTGATCCCAAATGCAAACAAAGGATTTTCCGAAGCAAACAACCTTGCGGCTAAAGAGGCTAAGGGCGAGTATTTATTTTTCCTAAACGCCGATACAGTTGTCAAAAATGACTCGCTAAAGGGTGCAGTAGAGATTCTTGATAAAGAAAAAGTAGGTGCAGTCGGAATGAAAATGTATAATGCTGACGGAACCTTTCAGCTGTCATTCTGGAAAGAAAATACATTCGGTAATGAAAAGATAAACAAAGGCAGTGAGGCAAAGTTCAGACAAAGGGATAAGGAATTTATAAGAAAGATAGAGAATGAACATTCAACGGTAAGTAAAGTAGACTGGGTAAGCGGAGCGGCAATGCTGATCAAAAAAGACGTTTTTAAAGAGATTGGCGGATTCGATGAAAATTTTTTCCTTTTTTACGAAGATGCAGACCTCTGTAAAAGATTAAAAGACAAAGGATACAAAATAGTTTTTTATCCGGGCTCTTATATAACGCATTACAAAGGTGAGAATGTGAATGAAGAATTCACCGGCAAAACTTATTTTTACGCAAAGAAGTCCCAGTTACTTTATTATGAAAAACACAATGACTTACGTGATAGAGTTTTTCTCAGGATTTATCTTACAGTAAAATTCAGCTTTAAATACTTAATTAGTTTCAAAAGCATTAACCTGAAAATATTTTTATTAACGATTGGGCTAAGAAAGTCACCATGATAAATGTTCTGGAATTAATAGACGGAGGTTTTTTGGGAGGAGGGCAGACTCATATACTCTCGATCGCAAAAAATATCGACAAAAGTAAATTTAACGCAATCATAGCCGGTTCATCAAACGGAAAATTCAAAGAAGAAACAATACACCGCGGATTTGAATTCACCGGTATATACCTGCCGAAGATATATAGAGGAAAGTATCTTCAAGCAATAGACGAAATAGTAACTGATAGCGATATCCAGATAATTCATTCGCATGGCGGGGTAGCCGGGATGTATGCCCGGTTTTACAAGAAAAAGTACGAAAAAGTGAAAGCTGTACATACAATTCACGGAATACATTACACACGAACAAGGAATTTTTTGCGTAAATGGTTTTCACATTCGATCGAACAGTCATTAGTAAAATACACTGACAAATTTATATGTGTATCTAATGAAGATAAAAAACTTGCTGAAAAAATGAAAATTATTGATTCATCAAAAACTGCCATAATAAAGAACGGGATCGACGTGAGCAGGTTTTCCGGCGGTAAAGTTCACAGTGACCTAAAGAAAAAGTTAGGAATACAAAATGATAACATCGTTATCGGTAATATTTCCAGATTTGATTTCCAGAAGAACCAGCGAATGCTGATAGATGCATTTAGTGAATTATCATCGAGCAATGATAAATTAAGACTATTATTGGCAGGTGACGGACAATTTCTAGAAAATTGCAAGGAGCAGGTAAAAAGATCTGGTATAGAAGAAAAAATCATCTTTACAGGTGAAGTACCGAACGTGGAAGAGTATTATCCTTTAATAGATATATTTGTGTTCCCTTCTTTATGGGAAGGATTGTCTATTACACTTATAGAGGCAATGGCATCAGGAAGATGTATTATAGCGAGTGATATTCCATCAAATCGTGAATTGATCACAGATGGTAAAACCGGAGAGTTGTTTGATCTAAAAAACAAAGAAGAACTTAAAGATAAGATACAAACTTTGCTGAGTGATGAACCAAAGCGAAATAAGCTATCTCAAAATGCCACTGTAGAAGCAAGGAAATACGATGAAAAAGAAATGACCAATATGATAATGAATATATATAGTGAGGTTAGCTCTTAACTTCATCCTGCCGTAAAATTCCTTTACCAACAAAGAATCCTACCCCCACAAATGTCACTATCCCTCCAATCAGCGTTTCGTTACTCAGATCGAATCCTCCAAATGCAAATGAGACAAGGCTCCCAAGAAAAGGAATAATCAGATTGACCGCAGTACCTTCGACCGGACCGAGTTCTTTCATAGCATGATTATAGAGTAAAAAAGGAATAATCGAGGCTAAAACTACCATACCTATCATCATAAACCATGCCTCTCCAGACATACCCGGTACATGCTTAATGAAATCAGGGATAAAGAAAACAGCGAGGGGTAACGAGCCCCAAAAAACAAAACAAGTTACTATAAAGGGACCGTACCTCTTTACGAGGAATTTCTGAGAGATAAGGTACAATCCAATAAAGGCGGCACCAAGAAAGATAATGCCCAGCGAGATATTGATAGTAAAGGTATCCCCCATTGCGGTGATAAGGAGTCCCGCTACCGCCAGTACCAGTGCAATTACACCTATAACGGTAAGTTTAATATCCAGTTTTTTCAGAAGGAATAAGCTTATAGAGATAGGAACCGCAAATTGGAGAAAAGCGGTTATCCCAGGTGGTTGGCTTTCAGCTCCCCGTGCAACTAACCACGCACCTGCAAAAAACGAAAGACCCGGAAAAGATAATAAAGCAAAATCTTTTAGTGGAGGAAGTTTAGTTTTTAAAATTAAAGCTACAACTATCATTATGAGAGAAGCGATAACCATTCTCCCGACAACGATATTCACAGGAGAAACACCCTCTTTTTCCAATTCTTTGAGAAAAAGGAAAAAGGATGACCAGCTTAATGCAACCAGAAATAGTTCCACAAAAGCAATAGTGCGCTTTTCCATATCATATCAAAACTATTTAACGGGATCGTCCTGCCTGTTTATTCCTTTAAAGACATAGAAACAAACTCCTACCAAGGTGAGCAAACCTCCAATAACTGAAATACTGGTTAATCCATACCCACCTATCGCAAAAGAAAGTAAACTACCAGCAAAAGGAATAAGCAGGTTAACAGCGGTTCCCTCAGCCGGACCTAAGTCTCGCATTGCATGAGTATATAAAAAGAATGGTATGAGGGTAGAAAAAATCGTTAAACCCATAAGCATTATCCATGAATACCCATTCATCAGGGATACCTGCCCTAAAAACGAGGGGATAAAAAAGATTGCGATGGGAACGGCTCCCCAGAAAGCAAAGAATGTCACTACATACGGACCATGCTGTTTAACAAGGAATTTTTGGGTAACAAAATATAAACCTGCAAAGCATGCTCCAATAAAGGTGTAAATGACTGAAAGGTTCATTCTGATCTCGTCGCCAAAACCTGTCAGAGTAAACCCAATAATGGCGACTATAAGAGAAACGATGCCTAGATGTGAAAGTTTAATATGAAGCTTTTCCAGGAAAAAAAGGCTGATAATGATGGGTACTAAAAACCCTATAAAAGCGGTAAGTCCCGGAGATTGTCCTTCCTCCCCGGTGGCAATCATTACAGCGGCGACAAAGAAAGTAAGCCCCGGAGTAATTAATAAGGGGTTTTTAATAATTGAGGGAATCTTAAGCTTCAAAGGAAGAGCAATGGCAGCATAAATGAGTGCTGCAAAAATCATGCGTGCACTGATAATATTTACCGGTTCGAGACCAACCTTTTCTAACTCCTTAGAGAAAATAAAAAACGAAGACCATGTAATAGCGGCGAGGAATAGTTCGATATATGCAACAGTACGGCTCTTCAATAATACAACATTAATAATAATTTAACCTAATATAAGTTAATTAGCATAAGAAAAATATGGGAAAATGAATAATTTCCATTATTTAATTTTATCTGTTATCTGAAAAAGACTATTATTATCTTTTTTCATACAATCAAAAATGAAACGATACGGGATTTTTGGCGGAGCGTTTGATCCACCTCATATAGCACATTCCATACTCGCTGATGATGTCAGGGAGCAGATGCATCTTGATAAAATCATATTTATACCTTCAGGTAAACATCCATTGAAAGAGCATGAAACCATCGCTGCAGAACACAGACTAAACATGTCGAAGCTTGCATTTCAAGACGACGAGAATTTTGAAGTTTCCGACATAGAAATACGAAACGAAAACGGTAAAAGCTATACAGTAGATACATTGATACAGCTCAAGGAGAAATATAAGGATGATTTTGTTAAATTATATTTGATACTCGGTATAGATAACCTATTGGAATTTCCGAAATGGAAACAGCCGGAAAAGCTATTCTTGTTGTCTGAGGTAGTCATAATTGCGCGTCCTAATTTTGTTGTGCAGGATGCAAAACCGGAATATACATCACGGGTAAAATTCCTGAGTACACCCCTCATAGAGATATCATCATCTTTAATAAGAGATCATGTCTCACATGATAAGTCAATAAAATACCTTGTTAACTCAAAGGTCGAAAAGTATATATACGACAATAATCTATACAACGACTAAAATAAATTTTCAAATAAAACCCTACTAAAATGGAAGAAGAAAATTTACAAAATGTTACCGAAGAATCCGATTTTCCTCCTGAACCACCAGAAGAATTTTCCTCAACAGATGCAATGATAGGTGTATTTACCGAACCAGGACAGACATTCGAGACTATTAGCAAAGATCCTCAGAGAAATTATTGGATCCTACCTACTATAATATTCATTGTCCTCAACTTAATCGCTACGTTTATTACATTTTCAGATCCAGAGATACTGGGAAACATGATGGATGAAAGGATGTCAGAAGCTAGAGAGAAAATAGAGGAAAAAATTAAGAATAATGAAATCTCACGTGAGGAGGGTGAAAAGGCAATAGAAATGCAGGAAAAATTCTCCGATCCTTCATCGCCTGTATTCATAGCATTCGGATATAGCGCCGGTATAATAGGGCCTTTTATTCAATTATTTATACTCGGGCTGATATATTTCCTGGGTTTAAAAATCCTAAAATCCCCGGCTAACTATTCGGGAATTCTCAATGTCATTGGACTTGCATTCCTTATATCCGGGATACAACATCTGGTTTCATCACTACTATCTATACTAATGGGCAAAATGGTAACTGTTGGACTTGGAATATTTCTTTCATCCGATCAATTAGGAAGTGCCCTTTATAGTATAGTATCTTCCTTTGACATTTTTTCAATCTGGTTTTTTGTAGTGGTTTCAATAGGTATTGTCCATATAGGGAAAATAAGTAAAGGACAAGCGTACGGAATGGTATTTGGTCTATGGATAATCTGGACGCTACTTACAAGTTTTGTAGCAACCATCTCAATCGGATAAATTATTTTAGAGGTAATTTTGTTATAAGTTTTTATGGAGGATAAAAGCAATATGTTCCTGCTTTCGGTGGGGATCGGGCGACTGGCTCCTGTCCTGATCATGCCTCTATTTTATAAGTTCAAATCATTAGATGATGAGGAATTAAAAGAAAGGATAATGAGACTCTGTGGAAAAACAGGAATTAATGTGGAAGGAATTTTTAGCTTTGATATGAGCAAGAATACAAAGAAAGCCAATGCTGCATTTACAGGCATGGGGAAATCCAAAAGAATCATTTTGGGAGATACATTACTCGAAAAATTCACCCCTGAGGAGATTGAGTTTGTTTTTGCTCACGAGATGGGACATTATGCAAACCGGCACTTAACAAAGCTTGTCCTAATCTCCACAGTTAGTACATTTTTAGGGTTATATATAACTTCCCTACTATTTAGTAATACGCTAGGTCTATTCGGCTTTACAAATCAATATGAAATAGCCGCGCTCCCGCTGTTATTCCTTTATTTAAGTATTTACGGATTGATTACTACTCCAATAACGAATATATTTTCAAGGAAATACGAATGGGAAGCAGATACTTATGCTCTTGAGACAACCCGTGATAGAGCGGCATTTATTTCCTCTATGGAGAAACTTGCCGAGCAAAATTTATCAGAGAGGACTCCAAATAAAATTATAGAATTTCTTTTCCATTCGCATCCTTCCCTTTCGAAAAGGATAGAATTCGCGAGGAATTATGAACTATGACAAACCAAAATTACGTGATTTTAAGCATGGCACTCCATACATTTCAATCTGGTACTCAATAGTATTTCATGCTGTATTATTTATTGTGGCATTGAATTTAGCCAAGCTGGATCTTGCACTAATGGCAGATGATATAAAAAAGAATGTTAAAACGGCAATTGCAAGTTTATTCAAAGAAGAACTCTCGCCAAGCAAATCCATAATAAACGAATTGTACCAAAGCGAGAATAGGGTAAAGTTTAACGACAAGAATTTAGCACAAATAAAAAGCGATTCATAATAACACTTATAAAAGATGATAAGCATAAATGAAATAAAGACACTGGGTGATCTTAAAAAATCCGGGTACAAGGTGTTATCAGTTAAGGATGAGATCAGAAACAATCTCATCAAGAGACTCAAGGAAAAGGAAATAGTATTTGAAGATATAATAGGCTATGACGATACAGTTATTCCAGCGATACAAAATTCATTACTTGCTAAACACGATATTTTGCTGCTCGGATTACGAGGACAGGCAAAGACAAAAATCGCAAGAATGCTACCTTTACTCTTAGATGAATACATTCCAATTGTAAAAGGTTCGGAGATAAATGATAATCCGTTTCATCCTGTTTCAAAATATGCAACCGATCTTATTAGTAAGAAAGGTGACGAAACTGAGATAGAGTGGATCCGTAGAGACAGCAGGTACAGTGAGAAGCTAGCAACCCCAGATGTCAATATTGCCGATCTAATAGGCGATATTGATCCAATCAAGGCAGCAAACCAGAGGTTACATTACTCACACGAAGGAGCAATACACTACGGGATCATACCTCGAACAAACAGAGGTATTTTTGTGATAAATGAGCTTCCTGACCTACAACCCCGGATACAGGTCGGACTTTTGAATATAATGCAGGAAAAAGATATACAGATACGGGGTTTTAATATACGAATCCCTCTCGATCTTTTGATAGTATTCACTGCTAATCCCGAGGATTATACAAACAGAGGTAATATAATTACTCCTTTAAAGGACAGGATAGATTCACAGGTCATCACACATTATCCGAAAGTACTGGAGGACGGAATAAAAATAACGGAGAGTCAAGCATGGACCAAGCGAAATGACGAACAGACCCTTAATATCCCGCATTATTTTAAAGAGATAGTAGAGATGGCGGCTTTTAAAGCAAGGGAAAGCGAATTCGTAGATCAAAAATCCGGTGTGAGCGCGAGACTAACAATATCCTCAATGGAAAACCTGATCAGCAACGCTGAGAGAAGGTCGATCATTAACAACGAAGATTTTATCATGCCCAGGATAGCAGACCTCAACTCCATCCTGCCGGGGATCACCGGGAAAGTTGAGCTTGTATTCGAGGGAGAACAGGAAGGGTCTTCAAAAGTAGCGAGATCCATACTTTCAAAAGCAACAAGAGATGTTTACAAGAAATATTTTCCTGATCCTTTGGAAAGAAGAAAGAAAAACGATCCAAAATATAAGAGCCCATATGAAGAAATCGTCGAATGGTTTCAGAATGGAAATACTTTGACGATAAAAGATAATATGAGTTTTAAGGAATTTTTCACCGAGCTAAAGAAAGTCAAGGGACTCGAAAATTTCGTAAAGAAATACCCACAGTACTTTGAAACGGAATATGAACTTGCGTCGCTGATGGAATTTGTGCTGGACGGTTTACATCAAAATTCAAAAATTGCAAAGGATGTTTTTGATTCTATTACATCATATAAAGATCTTGTCGGGAGTATGTTTTCTTCAGATGACGGCTTTGGATACGAAGAAGAGTATTATAAATAAAGGGTTTCGTATTTTATTAATATTGATTCTTTGGATTTAAACCAGGAAATTTAATATAACAATTACCACAGCCTTCGTAAACTAAACAAAACGAGTGAAGCTATAACTACCATTTTGCCAATTAAAAAGCAAATTATGGCGGACTCTCAATCAACATCAATCTATATCCATTTTAATGGAAAGGAAATATCTATCGAATTAGATGAAGATCTTAAGGAAAAAATAGTGTCTATTCTAAAATGTGAATATAAGAAATGTGACCTAAGAAAAGTGGAGGATATGACTATTGCGTCTGATTATTACGAGATATCAATAAAGAAATTAAAATGATCAATCCGGCTCAAAGTAGCCAATGCTTGAACCGACCCAAGTTTTGTTTTTATTGAAATCTACTCCCATCATTTTCCCTTTGCCCAGCCTTACAAGGTTTATAACGGGAATATAGGTTTCTTTTTCTTTATCCCATATCATCATAATTCTTATTTCAGCTTTTGCCGGGATATCCATTGTTTCAATGACCGGGGTATACTCTATCTTCTTTTGTAATATATATGATGATTTATCGTATATTGCATCAAGAATCTCGGGTGTAACGTCAAATACTACACCACTTCCAGCAAAAGAAAACAATGGTTTTAAAATATAATTTTCAAGATCAGGTGGATATTCAGTAAAATCACTTAGGAATTCCGCTTCCGGTACAACTTCACTCTTTAGAAAAGGAAGTGAGTATTTGCTGATCTTAAAAAACCAATTTGGGTGAGGTACCCATTTTACATCGAGATCATCCTGGAATCTGAATTTATAATCAATATCTTTTCTTGCTAAGAGCTCATCAAAGATAACCCTGTTATAGATTCTTTCTATAGGAATTTTCTTCCCATTCTTATTGTAAAACAGTTTTCGATCTTCCTTTATTACGTCAGAAATACAAACGTGATTAATCCCAAGCATCCTTTCAGTCATTACAAAATCAATGTACGTTTTTTGTTTTTGGGGCTCTATTTCAAGCAGAATAACATTCTCATCAGGTGTATCACCTACTATTGTTTCTCTCATTTTAGCAATATAGCCTTCTTCATCTAATCCGCTGAAATAATTTTCCATTTCTCCCGGGATGTCAAAAAACTCTCGGTATTCCCTGTTCAATAAAAGCTGATAAAAATATAGAGAAGGAAACCCCTGCATCTCAATCAGCTTTGGGACAAGATTCCCATCATCGTCCTTACATATTGCAAAATCTATTGAGAGAGTTTCAGTATAAGGAGTTTCATTAGGAACCATCAAAATAGAAGGGACAGCTTTATCTACTTTGCTTAAGTAATCACTTCTTGTTAATGTGCCTACAATGTCATCTATGCCTTTAAATATTCTCTTTTTCAGATCATTTGGTAAAAAAATTGGTGTTTCAGCTATTCGAAACTCTATCTTTGTACCGTTTTTCCGGTTCAGGTCTTCAATAAATTCATTATATCTAGTTTCGGAAAACTCTCTGTTATATTTATCCCTAAGTTCTTTTATCATGCGCAACCGATATTACGGTGATGTAGTAAAACTCCAAATTGGACCATCGGTATATAGACCATGGTTATCTTTAGCAACAACTTTCCAGTAAAATTTTGTATTAGCCGCAACAATTCCGACATATAAAGTTTTAGATAATTGTTCATTTGAAATAATGGTATTCGGAGGATTAGATATTCCAGCATAAATATCATAGCTAACTGTGTCAGAGGGATCGGGGTCAGAGCAATTCCATGATAAAGTCAAGTTTCTATTAACTCCCGTTGCAGCATCGGATGGGTTAGGATCTGAAGGTGTATTGGGATTATGATTTCCTCCTGATTGCGTCCCCGTTACATCATTGCCTTCGTCTTTATTGCAGGAGCATAAAGAAAGACCCAAGAATAATAAAACTAAAAAACCGAATTTAGCTTTCATATATCAGTATTTTAAATTAGGAACTCCCCATTTTCCATTACTTTTTTATCATCAGCCCAAATATCGAATTGTGTACCTACACAATCGATATGGGTGGAGGAAGACCAGTTAGCGCCTGTATGCTCTGAGTATGGATGTCCAAAGGCCATATGTATACTTGGCAGCTTTTCATCCTGTAAAATATTTCCTATTACTCCATTTAAGGCAATATTTGTTCCTATAGCAAACTCCCCTACTCTGTTACTGTTTTCGTCGGTCATTGTATAATCCGTAAACTCTTTTAACAGCTCTTCGTTATCGCAGGCTAATTTTACTATTCTTGAATCCTGTATATCAATATACAGTGGTGTTTCATTCAAATCACCGTATTTTCTGCAAAGATAATCTCCAACAACTCCATCCACAACAAAATGTCCGTTTACAGTAAATGGCGAAGTAAATATTTCACCGCCTGGAAGATTTCCCCATTTATTTACACTTATAAGGCCACTGGTTTTTAACCATTTCAGTTTTGGTGAAAATTCAGCAGTAATGTCTGTTCCGCCTTTTGAGGTAGCTTTTATTATTTTTGCTTTTGAGGCAATATCGATAAGCCTGGTGCTAATATCATCCACTTTAAGGAAATCCGCACGCATTCCTTCTTTCATAATTGCTTCGGTAATATTGACCATGTGCGCGTGCCTAATCCTGTACTGATCGACGACCGCTGTCATCTGTACCCGCGACTGTAATTCTCCCTGTTGAGCCTGTGCCGCAAAGATACTAACATTAGATTTTGAAAGATGATCGAGTATATCGTGAGGCATGTATTTTGTTGGCCTGTTCACATAATCTTCCAGAACAAATACTTTATATTCAGAGCCGACTTTATCGAGTTCAGCTGAGAGGGACGCTGCAATACCAAGGGATTCGGAATCAGTAATAACCGTAACTCTTTCTTCGGGTTTAACTCTCAAGCAAATATTTACAGCGTTGTATGCTCCCTCCGAAAGCTCCGTATCAAAATCAATTTCCGTAATGTCTATAGCCATCTAATCCAGATCCAATCCTATATATGTTTGTTCTATTATGTAGTCCACAACTTTTTTAAGATTCTTTGTTTCATTATAAACATTTAACTGTCTGTCGGCACCGGTTCCTTCCTCCAGAATCTTGAAAATATAACTAACTTCTTCTCTACTATCTAATTCATCCACAACATCGTCTATAAAATCAAGCAATTCATGGGCAAGAGAAATGAAATTTACCTCTTCTTGCTTACCAAAATCTATAAGCTTACCACCAATCCCATACCTTGAAGCTCTCCATTTATTTTCGTTAATTAACCCTCTGCGGTATATTCTGAATCCAAGGTTTTGCTGGATGAGTTTGTGCAGCTTCACTACAACAGCCTGTATTAATGCAGCTAGCGCAATAGTCTCGTCAACTCTCATCACAACATCACAAACTCGGAATTCCAATGTGTCAAAAAACGGATGTAGACGTATATCCCACCAGACTTTCTTGGCGTTATCTATACAATTGGTTTTAATGAGGAGATTTATAAAGTTATCGTGATCGGCAACACTGGAGAAGTAATCAGGAATGCCGGTGCGGGGAAATTTATCAAAAACCTTTACCCTGTAAGACTTAAATCCTGTATCTCTTCCCAGCCAGAATGGTGAATTAGTAGATAACGCGAATATGTGCGGAATAAAATACCGTGCTGCGTTCATGATCTGAATTCCAAGCTCTCTGTTTTGAATTCCGACGTGAACATGAAGTCCAAAAATAAGATTAGCTCTCGCGACTTCCCTCATCTCGTTCACTATCTCTTCGTACCGCGGGTTTTCGGTTATGAGAACATCTTTCCAGTGTGTGAAAGGATGTGTGCCTGCAGCGGCGATCTTTAAACCACTATTGGCTGCCAGTTTAGCAACCGATGTTCTCATATTTATAACTTCCTCACGTGCTTCTTTAATATCTTTGCAGATATTCGTACCTATCTCGACAACGGACCTGTGCATTTCCGGTTTCAGCTTCTCCTTCAAATTTTCATCCGAGCTGTCAAATATCTGCTGGACGTGAGAATGCAATTCCCGTGATTCAGGATCAACTATCTGAAATTCCTCCTCTATTCCTAATGTATAGAGCATATTTTTATTTACTGCGTTTAAAGGTTACTTTTATGCTGCAACAAAATGATCCACGGTATGATTTCTGCAATCTCAAGCAAATCCGTTTTGCTCCAACTATCATCCGCGAATTTATTCCTTATTTCAGCTTCATCATTTGCATCAATTATAAGTGTAGTCTCACCATTTTTACCAGTTGGGCCACCTAACAGAACGAATCCCTCTTCAGCCAAACCGTTCATAAACTGTGCATGTTCATTCCAGCCTTCCTGTTGGTATAGATCTTTTTCATAATTCCATGCCTTTCCACCTTTTCTTTTGACAATAAATAATTTTCTATAGTCTTTCATACTTACACATGAGCATCATGCCAACGTTTTAAAAGGAATATCATTTGAATATGTCCTTATAAAATCCCCCCAAGTAAGATTATTCATACCGTCTTTATGACGTAATGCTCTTCTTATTGCCATATCTGCCGCTGCTTCGACCACCCATTCAAAATTCTCTGTCCCGACAGAATTTAGATCAGCATCGGGCGCCGGGTTACAAAAGTCAATCGCGATCGGAATGCCATCTCTTACGGCAAATTCAACGGTATTAAAATCGTACCCGAGTCCGTTATTCAAAATAAGAACATATTCATGAATCTTTTCAAGCAGAGCCGGGTCCGTATGCACTTCATCAGTGATATAACGGAGATGGTGCGGGTTCCTAGGTTCATATGGCATTATCTTTACATCGCGCCTGTCAATACAATAACATCTGAAATATGATTCGAACTTTATCTCCTCCTGAAGCATCATCACAAGGTCACCTGTTTCTTCATATTTCTCAAAAAAGTCTTCTGGGCTTTCGACTTTGTAAACGCTTTTCCAGCCGCCACCGGAAAAGGGTTTAAAATAAGCTGGAAATCCAATATAATTGAATATCCCTTCCCAATCGAGGGGGAATTCAAGATTTCTGAACGATTCTGCGCTGGTATCCTGGGGATTTTTATTTGACGGGAGTAATACGGTCTTTGGAACCGGGACTCCCAACCTTACGGCAAGGGCATTATTAAAAAACTTTTCGTCGGCGCTCCACCAAAAGGGATTATTCAAAACGGCTGTTCCAGTAATTGCCTCATTCTTCAGGTATCCCCTGTAGAAAGGTACATCATGGGAAATCCTATCCAGAATAACAGCATACCCTGTGGGTTCAGATTGTATAACTTTATTTATTTTTACAAATTCCGCATATATATCATCAATCCCCATCTCACGAAGTTTAGTATTTACTCTGTCCACAAATGCAGGTGGAAAAGTGTTTTCCTGACCAAATAATATACCAATTTTTTTCATTAAGCTATTATATATTTATATGTTTAATAATCATAGGAGAGAAATCAAAAGGTAATTTAACTAAAATAGAATTGAGTATAAAGGAAACAAATTATGCAGGAAGTTCTTCTAGTCTTAGACTGCCGATAGCGTTGAAAAGAAACTCAGGTAACACAGTTTCTCTCGTTAAAGAAATATTATCAGGATTTTCCAGGTGAGCAATCATATCAAAATAGGTCTTTTCGTCGTATTCATCCACAACCTGTTGTTTTCTCTCCGGCTGTCTAAAGTGGTGATACATGCTAGGAGGATCTGCCTCAGGATGAAATTGTGTGCCTACAATTTCCGGAGAGATACGAACAGCCATGATAGCTCTTTTATCTGGATATTTCTCCCGTATCCTTTCAATGGCAAGTAGTTTCGCACCCAAATCATCGAAAACCTTCTTATCAGGATAAAGGACCTGCCATTCTCTAAAATCAGCACCGTAGAATGGATTTGGAAGAGGACCAAATAAAGGATCCATTTCGCCCTGAGTAGTTTTAAAAATGGGAAATATACCGAACGCCCGGTTCTCCCGCTTAACTATTTCGGCAAGCTGGAAATACCTGCACATCATCTGGAACGAATGACATATAAAGAAAATAAACTTCTTACCAGCTCCGAAAGTATCATTATTCTGCATGATCTTATCAAGAAGGTTAAAGTAATTCTTCTCCCATTCCTGCCCTTCACCAGAGAAAGGGCTTCCGGGACCGCCTGATGAAATGTAAATGTCATAATCTAAACCGGGTAGTTCATTGTCGGCGCGAGTATTGAATCTTTTATATTCAAGGGGAATCTCCTGAACTTTGCAGTCGGTAGCATTAAGGATATCCATAATACAACGCATACCCTGATTGGGTTCGTTGTCGTATAGATCTATTATTGCAGCTTTTACAGGATGTATCAAATATTCATGGAAATTTATTTATTAATCTAACCGGATGTTTCATCATCCACGAGCTGTTGTAATTCTTCCCTCCAGCTAAGGTAATAACTTGGGTCATTAATGGTTTCTGCAAACTTTGCCAGCTTAACAGGACGGAAAGTATCAAGCATAACAGCGGTCTCCTTCGTTTCCTTTGCTCCTAGCGCTTTCTCTACAGTGCCGGGATGAGGACCGTGAGGTATTCCGTTTGGATGAAGACTGATCGACCCGAATTCTACACCTTTTCTGCTGGAGAAGTTACCATCCACATAATACAGCATTTCATCCGAATCAACGTTGCTGTGGTTATAAGGAATTGGCACAGCATCCGGATGATAATCAAGCATCCTTGGCATGAACGAACAAATTACAAATCCAGGACCCGCAAATGTCTGGTGTATCGGAGGAGGCATATGGATCTTTCCGGTTATAGGCATAAAATCGTTTATATTAAATATCCACGGATAATAGAATCCGTCCCATCCGACTACATCGAACGGATGAAAATCATAATGTATGGATACTACTTTCTCGCCCTTCTTAACTTTTACAACAAAATCACCTTTCTCGTCAATCGTGACCAGTTCTGTCGGAGGATGTATATCCCGTTCGCAGAACGGTGAGTGTTCGAGAAGCTGACCAAACTGGTTTCTATACCTGCTCGGAGTTCTTATTGGACCATTTGCTTCAAATATCAACAGTCTAGGCTGTGTATCAAAGTTTAGTCTGTAAATGACACTTCGCGGGATAACGATATAATCACCTTCCTTGTATGGAAGATAACCAAGATTTGTCTCAAGCACACCCTGTCCTTCATGGACAAAAATCACCTCATCCGCCATAGCGTTTTTGTAAAAGTAATTCATCTTGTCCGATGGCCTGCAAACCGTCATGACAAAGTCGTTATTATACATTATCGGTTTTCTGCCAGTAAGGACATCGCCCTGTGGCTCGAGTTCCTTTGTCCTGAAGTGGTAAGGACGAAGAGATGACTCGTCCCACTCCTGTATAACGATCCTTTCGACCTTATCATCTATACCTTCTATCCTTGCGGGTGAATTGATGTGATAAGCATTTGTATAAATGCTATCAAATCCTATAGTTGAAAATAGTTCTTCCTTGTATAGAGAACCGTCGGGCTGTCTGAACTGAGTATGTCTCTTCTGTGGGATCTCTCCCATTTTATAATAATACGGCATATCTTTATAATTTAATTTACTGCCTTATTTTAGCTTTGTGCTTCATGCTTTGCTGCGTGTTCCAGTTTTTCTAGATACCTCTCTGCATCGATTGCGGCCATACATCCTGTACCGGCAGCAGTTATAGC
Organism: Ignavibacteriales bacterium; assembly: GCA_020635255.1. Classification (NCBI taxonomy): domain Bacteria; kingdom Pseudomonadati; phylum Ignavibacteriota; class Ignavibacteria; order Ignavibacteriales; species Ignavibacteriales bacterium. The sequence goes on along the minus strand of JACKAC010000001.1, from coordinate 87,899 downwards.
CTGTCTGTAAATACTGTCCTGTGCATCACCACATGCAAAAATTCCAGGGATATTTGTCTCGCTAGAAGATTTCTTTGTAATAATATAGCCCACATCGTCCATATCCAGCTGTCCATCAAATATTTGTGTATTTGGCTGGTGTCCGATCGCGATAAATACTCCCTCGACGTCCATTTCACTTTCCTCACCGGTCTTTGTGTGCTTTAGTTTAATTCCGGTAACGGTTTTTTTCTCTCCTTCAGTCTTCCCCATCACTTCATCAATAACTGTATTAAATAAAAATTTGATCTTAGGATTATTAAGAGCTCTTTCCTGCATAATTTTGGATGCTCTCAGTTCTTCTCTTCTATGAATCACGGTAACTTCGCTAGCGTGCTTTGTAAGGTAAACAGCTTCTTCCATAGCTGTGTCACCACCGCCAACAACTACAACACGCTGGTTTCTAAAGAAAAACCCATCGCAAGTGGCACATGCCGAAACACCGTATCCCATAAAATAATTTTCTGAATCCAGTCCAAGAAGCTTTGCGCTGGCACCCGTTGATACGATCACCGAATCTGCAGTGTAAATCGTTCCATCATCTGCTGTTAGCTTAAAAGGTCTGTTTAAAAAATCCACTTCCTTGATATATCTGTATATCGACTTAGTTCCAAATCTGTGCACCTGTTTTCTCATAACATCCATCAATTCAGGTCCCATGATCCCGTGTTCAAACCCCGGATAATTTTCAACATCTGTTGTAATCATTAATTGTCCCCCGGGTTGATTACCCTCGAACATTATCGGATCTAAGTTAGCCCGCGCTGTATAAAGAGCTGCAGTAAATCCAGCCGGTCCTGAACCAATTATAATCACCTTATGATGATTTGTGTGATTTGTTGAATCTGACATTTAACTTATTTTAACTATTATTTGAAATTTTACTTTTAATCCTCTCATCGCTGGGGCTCAGTTCGAGAGCTTTTCGCCAGTATATAAGTGCATTATCTTTTTCACCCATTTCTTTATATACATCACCGAGATGGTCATTTACTACAGCACTGCCTCCATTTATCTCAAGCGACTTGCGAATGTATTTAACAGCAAGTTTATATTTTTTTAGCTTAAAATAAATCCATCCTATAGTATCTAAATATGACGCGTTTTCCGGTTCAATATCAATTGCTAACTTAGCCATTTCAAGTGCTTTATCCAGTTTTTCACCCCGCTCAGATAAATTATATGCATAGTTATTTAATATTAGAGGGTTATTGGGATCTAACTTTAATGCTTTTTCATATGCTAAGTTAGATTCGTCATATTTACCAATACTGTTATATGCGAGAGCGAGGGCAGAAAGCACATTAATATCGGCGGAATTATTTTTTGCAGCTCTCTCATAATAGGTAACTGCTTCAGATGTCTTACCTCCCGCCTGTAGGGTTAAGCCCAGCAGGTAATTCAAACGAAAATCCTGCTCATCCTTTGAAATACCTTCTCGTAATATTCTCTCTGCTTCTTCATTCTTTCCCTTATTATAGTATGTCAACCCGATCTGTACATAAGCGTCCAGGGATGTATCTGCAACCTGAATAGCTTTTGAAAATTCGTCATTTGACATGGATTGATTATTTTCTTCCATGTATATAGTACCAAGATAATAATACGGAAGCCACTCAGCAGGATAATTACTCTGCAAGTTTGAAAAAATATTTTTTGCGATGTTAAGTGAATTAACATCGTTAGTTATCTGGTTAAAATAGAGCTCCCCAACCTGGAGTTTTTCTCTAAAAGTTAAAGAATCTTTACCTATAAGATCACCAAATTTCTTGAATGCTTTATCAGTCTCATCCTGATAAAAGTATATCTTAACCAACTCAGTCTGCATGTCACGGTTATTTGGATTAAGCCTAATTAGCTCCTCATAAATATCTTTTGCTTCTTGAAATTTGTTTTGTCGAATATACAACATAGCAAGCTGTTCTATTATCTCAGAATCATATGGATCGAGTTGTAACACAGCTTTAAGCATGTCTGCACATTTATCATATTCTTTATATCCATAATAAATCTCATACATCCTTCTCAGAACATCATAGTCGTAACCAATTCTGTCGGTTATTTTTTCATATATAACGATTGCTTTCGATGGCTGGCTCAACTCCTGGTAAATACGAGCAAGGGTATAAAGCCCATAAGTATAAGTTGAATCTTTCCGCAAAATGCTTTCATATACATCAGCCGCTTTTTGAAGATTATCCAGACCAAGATATGCATTCGCCTCCTGTTCTAAATAGCTAATGTTATTAGGGTCATAATCCAACGCTTTCTGAATATTCAGGAATGATTCATTGTATTTACCGAGGTCGAAATAAAGTTCTGAGAGAGCATAGTAAATCCCGGGTGACTTATCATATTTTAATGCGGTATTGTAGTTTTCCAGGGCTTCGTAATAATTATATTTCATTTCGGCGAGCTTGCCTTTGATAAAAAGCTGTTCTGCTTTTTCTTTATTGGGTGTGATTTCATCAGATTCATCAAAATCTCCTCCACCTGAACATCCTGAGGTCAATACAACGAGTGTAAATAACAGGTATGTTATTGATATTTTCACATTTTTAGGCATAATCTCAAGTATAAAAATAAACTTTACCTCTTCAATTTACAACGCAGTTTTAAGTGCAAAAGTTACAATTCCGTCAAAAAGACGGATTTTTAAATTACACTTTTTGATTTAATAAATTATATTATATAATTACTAATTTAAGAACTACAGTGTTAGAGACCATTTTATTCATTTCCTTAGGAGTCATCTCGGTATTTTCGGCAATTATGATGATTACCCGACGAAGCCCCATAAATAGTGCGTTATATCTTATTTTGAATTTTTTAACAATTGCTGGCTTTTTTCTATTGCTTAAAGCACAGTTTCTCGCTGTTATACAAGTTCTTGTTTATATGGGTGCGATAATGGTCCTTTTCTTATTTGTAATTATGCTATTAAATCTTCAAGACGAAAAGAAACTTTCCGAACAGCTTACTTACAAAAAGTTATCCGCAGTCCTGATCTCGATCCTGATGTTCAGCCTTCTTGCTTATACAGTTTATTACGGCTTCCTGGATAAATTTTCACCCCAAAGCCCTGAAGCAGTAAAGATAGGTACTGTCGAAAACCTTGGTAAGGAATTGATCTTAAATTATTCTTTCCCGTTTGAGATTGCAGCGTTCCTTCTGCTTGCAGCTATTGTAGGCGCGGTAGTACTGGCTAAAAAGAAATTCGAATAATTACGGATGCCTGTCCCAGGGCTCTACCACACCAATCGTAGATCTAACCAAATCCTCTTTTACAGCTCTTAATACTCCTGATGAGATCTCTTCATCGGTCAGCCATCTGGAATTTTCTCCATCCAAGATAAACCCAAGTATAATTTGCCTGTACTTTATGTGATCAAGATTTGCAAAGCCCGGTGTATAACTTTCTCCCGAGGGATTAGCATATTCATACCCAAATATTTCAAAAAAACGGAACTCTTCACTCTTATTATTTATTGTGTCCGCAATTAAAGAAGGCGCATCCGGTGCAGTCGAGTGTATCCAGCTAATGGCAAGTGAGATATCTCCGTATCTTTCGATTGAGAGGTTTATTTCTTCTTCTAATTTTTTATAATCAGTGTAATCGAGAAGGATAGGATCGAGATTGCCATAAAGATGCATTGTTTCACGTCTGAGAGAGTACATTTTATGAGGATTACGACCAATCACCGAAACAATATCATATTCATAGGCAAGCTGTCTACTCACTTCTCTCAGCATGCCGGTCCCTCCTATGACTAAACAATGGCTCATATTAATTCAAATACATTTCGTAACCGTGAGTCTTTTTTTTAAGCTGTGAACCTTCCGGGATAAAAAGTTTAGCATCAAATTCTTCACCCGGATTGATCTGATCTCTTTCCAGAAGGATTATATACTTTCCTTTATCCAGTCCGTGTAAAAAATTTTTAACACTTTCAGTACCGTCTTTTAGATCCAATAATTTATATTCGTACTTTCCTTTTGTGTTGAGGTCTATTCCATTAAAATAATATGAGAATTGCGGATTCATTTCGTAATTGCTTCCTATATAGATCAATTCATTACGACCGCTTTCGTCTGAAAGCTTCTTTATTTCGGCAAGTTTAAATCCATCCTCAAACATGGATATATTAAACAGATAGTAAATGTTTGCTCCAAGAAAGAAAATTACGGTAACATAAATGAATACTTTCTTTAGATCTACCCTTTCTGAGAATTTCTTTGAGAACAAGAAGAGTAGTGTCATAGCCAGTGCCAGAACAGTAAGTGTAATTATCCCCCCAACAGGAGACATTACGTAAGTTTTAATTTCATTCCTCACAGCCGGGGTCACGTACCAGAATAGATTTATTATGAAGAGTGTCAAAATTATAAACATCTCTCCTGTGCTTGATTTTCTTTCTCTAAAGAAAAATAAAACAAGTAATAAAGATGCCGGAATAAGGAACGGCATCAGGTACGTCTCTATCTTGGTTGTGAACAGTGAAATTACAACAAATCCTGATAGGAACCAGCTCCACAATAATACTTTCTTCCAATCCGGTTTTTTAAATGGGATAAAATCCCGTATTAGTGCATAAAATACTATAATACCGAACGGAATATTATTCATTATTATGCTGAAATAATAAAAGATTCCGCTTGGTTTTGCATTTCCGCCAATTCCCTCAGTAGCTCTTTTTAACAGATGGAAACCGAAAAGGTATTGGGTAAACTCATTCCCATGCTTCAAATACATATATAAATGCCAGGGTAATGCAAGGATTAACCCGATTGTGGAAAATATTACGAGATCTGAGAATCTAAACCTCCATGGGCGGGGCTGAGCGAAGAGATATATTGACAATGTAAATGGAATGAACAAGCCAAACAGGGACTTCGTCAGCATACATAAACCGAACACTACTGCTCCCCAATACAAATATTTTCTACCATTTCCATTAAGATACGTTACAATGGAATAAAAACACAGTATGAACAGGAACGTAATTGCTATATCGAACTGAAACCTCTTAGCATAAACAGAGAAAACATAAGTCGCTGAGAATATCATTGCCGAAAGGAAGCCTGCTTCGAACGAATGGATTTGTTCACCAAGTTTAATAATATACAAAACACACAGCAGCCCAAATATAAATGCGATCAATTTGAATACAACTTCATCTGTTCCAAATATACTCGTAACACCGTACCCTACCCATATAAATAACGGCGGATGTACACCCGATTCGAATCCAGCCACCGAATGACTGCTCTGGTCGAAGAAGTCACCATTAATATGGATCGAAGTTACTCGTGCCGCATACATTCCCTCATCCCAGGGCTGTATGTCAGCATTAAACATAGGAGGTATCTTTACCGCGCAAAGAAAAAGGAGTAATAAAATTACTCCCCATTTTCTTTGCGCACTATTTAGTGTAATTGTCATTACGCTTCTATTCTGTCAAAGCCGGTATATTTTCTAAGTACTTCCGGCACAGTCAGATTGCCTTTTTCATCCTGATTCGCTTCAAGCAAAGCAACAATAAGCCTAGACGTAGCAAGTCCGGAACCGTTAAGTATATCCACTAGCTCTGTCTTTGTTTTACCACCTTCAAGCATTTTTTTATAGCGAATCTTTGCATGCCTCGATTGGAAATCCGAGAAGTTGCTTACCGAAGAAGCTTCCAGCCACGAGTTCTCTCCATAAGACCAGACTTCAATATCATATGTTTTAGCCGATGAAAATCCAAGGTCCCCGGTGCAAAGCTCTATAACTCTGTAGTGAAGTCCAAGGGCTTCCACTATACCACAGGCATCATTGAGCATTGCCTCCAGCTGAGTGTAACTGTCTTCAGGTTTGCAGAAATTAACAAGCTCTACTTTGTTAAACTGGTGCGTCCTTAAAAAGCCTTTTGTATCTTTTCCGTAGCTCCCTGCCTCCCTGCGGAAACAGTTAGTAAACCCGCAATATCTCACCGGCAGATCATCTTCCTTGAATATCTCGTCGCGGTGAATGTTGATTATCGGTACCTCAGCAGTTGGTATAGCATATAGGTCGTCTTTCTCTATGTGATACATATCCTCTTCAAACTTTGGAACTTTCTCCGTCGCCTCCATGCTCGTCCTGTTTACAAGGATCGGCGGGATGACTTCCGTATATCCGTTTGCAATGTGGGTATCCAGCATGAAATTCCACAACGCTCTCTCAAGTGTTGCGCCTTTTCCTTTGTAAAGAGGGAATCCGCTTCCTGTTATCTTAGCTCCGCGTTCAAAATCAAGTATATCATGTAACTTCGAAAGCTCTAAATGGTCTTTTACCTTAAACTCGAAATTCTTCTTCTCCCCCCAAACACGTACCTCCACATTCTCAGTCGCGTCTTTTCCTTTCGGAACATTACCTGCCGGGATATTTGCAACATGGATAAGCTCGCTATTTATTTTATTCTCAATTTCCCTTAATTCTTCATCAAGAACCTTGATTTCGTCTGAAACTTTTCTCATCTCAGCTATTTTATCATCAGCATTCTCTTTATTCTTTTTCATCATGGCTATCTCGTCAGATACCTTATTCCTGAGTTCTTTAAGTTTCTCTGCTTTGTGAATAATTTCAAGCCTTCCCCCGTCCATCTCTAAAATCCTGTCAATAGGGGTTGTATCTTCACCCCTGGCTGTCAGGCTTTGTCTGACTATGTCAGGGGTCTCCCTTATCAATTTAATATCAAGCATAAATAAATAAATTTGTAGAGTTAATAACTTGAAAAATACTATTAATGCTTGTAACATTAAAGGAAGTTCTGCCTTAGTAAAATCTAAAAAATGAGCCTTTCATCAGACATCCCGCTGGAAATTGTATACGAACCCGAAGGTGGAGTTACCCCCGGACCGAGGAAGTATTTCTTTGGATTAAATATTCTTATACCCTATTACACTTCCTACCTGAACTTTATCCGGAAAATGCAGTCACGGTATGGAGATGTAGTCTTTTTCAAAGCCGGTAATGAAAATATTTTTCTGGTAAATGACCCCGGGTTTATTGAACACATTTTAATCACAAATCCGGATAATTATTTAAGAGGAACAGGCTTTACCCGTTTAAGAATGCTGCTTGGGGACGGTCTTCTGTCCACTGACGGAGCAATTCAGAAAAAACACAGAGCAATGATACAGCCGTCATTTCACCGGTCATCTATCGGTGGATATGTTAAACTGATCAATGATACGGTCGAAAAAGAGATTTCAAAATGGAATTCGAAAATCGATCTGCAAAACAACTCAGTAGATCTATTTCTCATCATAATATGCAGACTGCTGTTTGGAAATGCACTACCTGGTGAATTAATCCCAACCGTTAAATTCTTTGATTCACTTACCTATGATTATAAAGCATTGGTATCTATCGGAATGCCGAAACTTGCACGGAAGCTGCCGTTCACGTGGGCGAGAAATTTTTCCCGTTCTGTGGAAAATCTTGATAAGATAATATACTCTGTAATTGAAGAAAGAATGTGTACCGATAAAGGGTGTAACGACATACTTTCACTATTGCTCTCTGCACGTGATGAAAATGGAGAGGTCCTTTCGGATAAGGAAATACGTGATGAGCTTGTAACCATTCTTTTCGCCGCCTATGATACCAGCGCGCGTACTCTGACCTGGGCTTTAATACTTCTCAGTCAGAATCCATCTGTACTGGAAAATCTTCGTTCCTCTGTTGAAGAAGAATCTTCTTCATTTACAGAAATGGTTATCTCGGAGGCACTGCGGCTGTATCCACCTGCTCATTCAATTACACGTATTACAGACAAAGAGGATAGATACAAGAATCACTTTATTCCTGCGAGATCTTCAATAATAATTTCCCCTTACTTGATCCAGCGGAATGAAAGATATTTTGATCGCCCGTTAAAATTTATACCCGAGAGATGGGATTCCGTGAATAAGCCCGTAAACCGATTTACATACCTTCCTTTTGGGGCAGGGAAAAGGTCGTGCATGGGTGAAGTCTTTGCACGTATGCAGGTCAATTCCGCTCTTAGATATATATGCAACGACTATAACTTTACCATTCACGGCAAAATAAAAGAGTCGTCATCACTAACACTGAAACCATCCGGGAAAGTGACAATCAATTTAAATGCGAGGCGGACATGAAAAGCAACAATTACTCCGTCACAAAATTCCCCAAGTCACGCAATCTAATTACCGATGTTATGTGGCTCAGTAAAAAGAAAAGCCTGATACACGGTCTATGTGAAGTCAATATCTCCGGGACCAGGGAATACCTAAAAAAATATAATGACAACAAAAATCCACGTGTATCACTGCTAAGCTACTTGATATACTGCTATGCGAATAGTATGAAAGAGTTTAAAAGTTTCAATTCAATGAAAAAGGGAAACAAGATTATCACGTATAGCGCAGTAGATGTATCCGTAATAGTGGAAAGAGAACTCGACGGAGAAAAATACCCGATGAACTACATAATAAGGAATTGCGACACAAAATCTCCGGCAGAAGTCAATCAAGAATTGATCAACGCTAAGAATACACCCTTAGGGGAGATCATGTATGATAGAAAGATAAGCTTCTTCGCATCTCTTCCGGCATTTGTTAGAAGGGCAATTTTAAAATATATATCTCGAAGCCCAAAGCATTCGCGCAAATACTTCGGTACCACAGGTGTAACCTCACTTCATACGGTTATCAAAGGGCAATTTTGGGGAATGCCCGTATCTCCTGCATCAATGACCATGACGATTGGTTCTATTCACAAAAAATACACAAGGATAAACGGTAAGGTGGAGCAAGATGATTTTCTTTGTATTACAATGTCGGCTGAACACGAGCTCAACGACGGCGTGAATGGAATAAGGATGTTTAATTATATGAAAGATCTGATCGAATCCGGATATGGTCTGAAGAACTAAACCCCCAGCTGAATTTTAAGCAATCTCAAACTCTCGAGTGAATCCATCAATTTTATTCCAAGGTCCGCCTCGGCTTTCAGGACGATCAATCCTGAGTTCAGAGGTCTCGGAGCCGGCTGACTGAGATCGGAGGTAAGTATGGGTGATACAAGTTTTTTATCAAAACCGAATACCTCGCATAATTTAAGTGCAAAGTCATATCTTGACAGGATATCTTTCCCAGCAATGTTATATATCCCTGTCCTGTTTTTCTCGATTATTTTATATGTTCCGTAGGCAAGATCGTCAGCTATAGTAGAATTCCCTATCTGGTCGGTTACAATGGTTACCGGCTGTTTTTTCTTAAGAGTTTCAACAAGCCATAGTGCAAAATTCTTTTTTATACTATTGCCAATACCATAAAGAACCATTGTCCTGATAATTACATGCTCAATACCGCTTGAAATAAGGGCATTCTCGCTTGCAAGTTTTGACCTGCCGTAAAAGGAGAGCGGGTTTGGAGTGGCATCCTCAGTGTAAGGTCCGTTCTTCCCGTCAAATATGTAATCGGTTGAGAAGTGTATTATCTTTGCATCACATTTCTTGGAGGCAATAATAATGTTCTTTACACCATCAACATTCAGTCTCCAGCATAATTCCCTTTCGGTTTCGCATTTATCAACTTCCGTAAATGCAGCACAGTTAATAATAACATTGGGCTCATAATATCCGATCAGCTTTTTTACTTCCTCTTTATTCGTGATGTCTAGTTTCTCATACTTATGTCCATATTCGAGAAAAGGTTTGTCTTCCACTGAACTGGTAATAAGCTCGTAGTCAGTCTCTCTTGTAAATAATGATATTATTGCCTGACCGAGCAGCCCGTTTGCTCCGGTTATAAATACTGTTTTCAAATCCGTTCTAGCTGATTAGTTTATATAATTGATCTATGCCCTCGAGGGAAGTATTGTATGATGCCATCCTGTTTGCAAAATGAAGACTTTTACTGAGATCTTTTGACTGAGTATATTCATAAACGAAACCTGCGGCGAAAACATCACCGCAACCTGTACTATCCATAAATTCGGGATTTTCTATGGCGCTCAGATCCTTCTTGTCAATGTCTGTAAAGCTTTCACTCCCGTATGTTTTCTCTTTAGTTGTATAACATGAGACACCATTAATACCTCGTGTAATAATCACTGCTTTCACATCCCTCTTCGAATTAATAAGTACCTCTTCAGCAACCTTATATTCTTTCATTTTTTCATCAGACAGATAGGTCATTTCCGTTTCATTCATTTGTACTGTATCAGTACTCGTACACCATTCTACCCACTCCCTATTTTTTACATGCTCTCTTGTACCATCTTCATTAGTTCGCATTACAATATTGTGAATATCAATATGAATAAACCCCTTAAAGTTTGCCCGGACCTTTCTAAATGTATCGAGCCCAATATCAACTCCTGAGACCATGTTGATCAAAATTGCATCTGTACCCGGAAGCCATCTCTCAATGTCCTCATATTCGATTGGGTACGTTGGATGTGATGATGTTTCAAACCTTTCCTTTTGACTGCTATTCATAAGGCTATAATCCAAAAAAACTTTCCTGGTAGGAAATTCAACTTTCTTAATTCCTTCGGTCGAAATGTTCTTATATTGCCTGAGCAAATTCATTACATTTGAATATTCATCGGCACCCAGGTTCATTATTGGATATATCTCATCAGTATTCCTGCAAAAAACAGACATTGCTAAAAGTGAGTACAATATACCCCCATAGCTGTGAATTGTCTCACCATTATGTTTGTGTATTATGTCAATACAAGGCTCACCTACAACCAAATACTTCATATTTCTTCTATAAAAACAGCTTTTTCTCTCCCAATGAAACTTTTAAGCATAAAATTCATTTTAATAAATTCGGGAAGAAATTAACTGTAAAATATACAATTGAATTGAAAAATTAATTTAAGTAAACAAAATTAGTGTATAAGTTAAACAAACGCAATTATAATGCAAAATTTGAAGATCCTATTTATTACCATATTGCTGTTTTTATTAATGCTCCCGGCAGGATCATTTGCGCAGGACCTCGAAGCAACCGTTGATGTTAATCTAGAAGGAATAACAAATCAAGCTGATCGGGAAAGATTAAATGATTTTAAAAGGCAAGTAGAAGATTATCTTAATAGGACTAAATATCATCAAAATGCGATACCTCCTATAAAATGCACGTTCTCATTTAATTTCACTGGTACGAATGGTTTCGACCAGTACACCGCAAAGGTTATACTTTTTAGCCAGAGGGAAATCTACAGACAGAATAAACAGGACCCTATTGAGTACACTGTCACATTTAGATATATAGATGAAAGATGTACTTTTGATTATAGCAGATCTATGCAATTTGTAAAGAATGACGTGATCTTTAATTCATTCCTTAGTTTGCTTGATTACTATGCCTATATGATTGTTGGTTTTGATGAAGATTCATATTATCCAAGCGGGGGTTCTAGATATTTTCAAAAAGCACTTGACATCTGTAACAAACCAATATCCGGAGATATCAAAAACGGTTGGGCGGAAACAGGTGGCGGAAGTAAGCCATCCAGACTCCAGCTTGTACAGGAATTACTGAATACAAATTTCACTAACTTTCGGAAAGGTTATTTTGAATATTTCTGGATGGGACTGGATTCTCTTAACATCCAAAGACAAAATGCATATAGCCATATATTAAATGCTCTTGAAAAGATCGCAGCTATAAAAAAGAAGGAAGTAAGAGCTTACAATATCGATATCTTCTTTGAAGAAAAATATGAAGAGATTGGAAAGATATTCTTAGATTATGGAAATCGAAGTATTTACGACAAACTAATTCAACTTGATCCGGTTCATAGAAGCTACTACGAAGAGAAGAAAAAGGAAGCCCGCTGACGGCCGCTAGCTGAAAGGAAAGAATACAGGAATTAGTAAGGAAGCAGTAATCCAGAATATTAGATCTAGAGGGGAACCCACCTTAAAAAAATCGAAAAATCTGTATCTCCCCGCACTATATATCATTGTGTTGGTTTGATACCCAATTGGTGTCATAAAATCTGCAGAAGCGGCAAACATAACAGCTATTAAAAGCGGTTTGGCATCCAGGCCAATGCTCTGCGCGGTAAATATAGCAATAGGAGCTAGCAGCGCAACCGTTGCCGTGTTTGACATTACTGATGTAAGTATGAATGTTATGAAGTAGAAAGCAGAGACTAATAGGAATGGATTATCCGGTCCAATTGTAGAAATGATTCCTTCGGAAAAAAGCTTTGTTGCACCGGTTTTGTCAAGTGCAATCCCCAATGTAATGGCACCCGCAAGCAAGAATATCACCCTCCAATCGATGGCTTTATAAGCTTCCTCAAGGGTTATTGTTTTCATTAATACGAGCAACACACTTCCTGCAATCGCAGATACGACGATAGATGTCCACCCAAAAGCTGCTACGGTCACTACACCGGCTAATACCAAAAGTGACGGTATCATTTTCTCACGCTTATAAGTAACCACATGAATCCTATTAATAAATACAAAATCATTGCTATCATTGAAGGAAGCTAAGTTATCCTTTCTTACCTCTACAAGAAGTGCATCGCCTGCTTGCAATCTTGTGGCACCTATTTTATTTGTTACAGGTCTTCCGCCATGACGTAAACCAATTGCCATTCCTCTGTAGCGATTCCTAAAATTAGATGATTTTAAGGTTCGTCCTATAAGAAAAGAATTTGAAGATATGATCGCTTCTATTAAAATAATATCCCCAGTGACAATATCAGAATCTTTAAGCTTGTGTTCGTGCTTCCATGCAACCTCCTTTATTTCCTGCAATGCTTTGATTTTATCCAGATCTCCCGACACAACAAGCACGTCACCTTTTTCCAGTAAGGTATCAGCCCTAGGTAGAACTACCTCGTTATTTGCACGATGAATCTCAATTATTGAAACATTTGTGTCCTTTACAAGAGATGAGTTTCTAATTGTTTTCCCGACCGAATTTGCATCCGGGAGCAAAACAACTTCACTTATAAACTCCCTCAGTTCGAATGAACCCGTTAGATCTTCTTTTTTCCTTCGTTCCGGAATTAAACGTATCCCAATTAGAACCATGTACAATGTTCCTATAGCTAAAAAGACTAATCCTAACTTTGTAAACTCAAACATATGGAATGGTTCCAGACCCCTGCTACTTGCAATGGAGCTTGCTAGTATGTTTGTTGAAGTTCCAATTAATGTAGTTGTACCTCCAAAAATAGCCGCGAATGATAATGGCATTAAAAGTTTGGATCCGCTTATATTGATCTCATCACCAACTTTTAGCATAACCGGCAAAAAAACTGCTACTATTGGGGTATTATTTACAAATGCTGATGCAAAAGCTATCATTAGCATCATTATTATAATGCTAACCCAAAATCCTCTCTTCTTGAATAGCTGTATTATATATGTGCTCATCAGGTTTGCAAAACCTGTCTTTATCAAAGCCCCGCTTATAACAAACATCGCTGCAATAGTAACAGTAGCATCATTGCTGAATCCGGATACACCTTCGTCCACCGTAATAATACCCGACACCATTAATATTGTCATTATCAACAAAGCAGTAAGATCTATTGGGATCTTTTCGGTGGAGAAAAGTATCACCGCAACAACCACTAAAGCTAATACTATTATAATCTCAATATTCATATATTTCAGCTAACCACAAGATATTAAGAATTAAATTAATTTGCATCATCCTCCTTTGTGAGCCCCAGCATGCGCGCTACAGCTGGCAGAGACCATCCCTGTATAAGCACAGACGTTACAACAATAAAGAATATTATATTAAATATTTCATTTGCATCAGGAAGATTTTCGACTAAGGGATATGTTGCCAATATTATCGGTACTGCACCTTTCAAACCTACCCACGATATAAAAGTTTTCTCTTTGAGATTATATTTGGAAAACGCTAGAGAGATAAATACACTCACAGGTCTTGCCACGAAAATTATGAAAGCGGATATTGCAAGACCTATTCCCATTATAGGAGGAATCTCATATGGGAACACAAATAGCCCAAGCGTTATGAACATACATATCTGACCAAGCCAAGCGAACCCATCGAAAAACCTCATAACGGAATCTTTATAAATAAATTCCCCAGAACCAAGAACTACACCAGCAACATAAACTGCAAGGAAACCGCTTCCCCCTAATAGATCAGCAGCACCATAAACCATCGCCGCAGTACATAGAAGTAAGACCGGATAAAACCCTTCATAGCTAAGTCTAAATTTATTAAGTAGAAACAAAGTCCCTTTTCCAATAAATAAACCGGTTAAAGCACCTACCCCCATTTGCATAACAAAAAGTAATACAAGACTTAACGGGTCTAGTCCCTTCCCTGCCATTATACCAGTCACTGCAATAGTAAGAAAGACTGCCATTGGATCGTTACTTCCGGATTCAAGCTCCAATATAGGCTGTAAGTCACCTTTGAGCTTTACCTCTCTTGAGCGAATTATGCTAAAAACAGCCGATGCGTCTGTTGACGATATTATTGCGCCTATTAGCATTCCCTCCCATAATGTAAATCCTAGTACAAAATATACAAAAAGTCCTATACTGATTGCTGTAATAAGCACTCCAACAGTTGCAAGTAATGTAGCATTCTTAAACGCAGGTTTAACTACATTCCAGTTTGTATCTAATCCACCCGAGAAAAGTATATAAATCAAAGCGATTATTCCGATAGACTGTGCGAGCTCGGCATTATCAAAGTAAATCTGTCCTAACCCATCCGATCCGGCAACCATTCCTATGCTTAAGAAAAGTACTAAAGTAGGTATCCCGGCATTATCAGTAAACTTTGTAAGTACTATACTGATAATTATTAGGGCAGGTATTATTAGTAATATTAGTTCAATGTTAAGCAATTAGTCAGTAATTACTTTGAATGCGAAATTTATATTTGATATTTTATATATATTTGCGAAAAATAACTAATTCTGTGCTTAATTAATACAAAAAGACTAAAGCCGATCAATGACAGACAACGTAAGTAAAACTTCTCTTGTAATCAAAAACTCTCACGATAACGATCTTTTTTTGGATTTCTATTACCCGAAGGTAGACGACCTTCCTCTAGTAATTTTTTGTCATGGGTTCAAAGGATTTAAAGATTGGGGATCTTTCCCATATGTTTTCGATAAGGTTGCTTCAGCAGGAAATTTTGTAGTATCCTTCAATTTCTCCTACAACGGCACCGGTGATACACCCGAGACAATGTCCGAGTTTACCAGACTTGACCTATTCGCAGATAATACATTCTCACGCGAGCTCGATGATCTGGGTAGTGTAATAGATTACCTGGAAGCAAATAAGAATACATTTCCTTATAACTTCGACGATCTTACCCTTATAGGACATTCACGGGGAGGAGGAATAGTAATTCTTAAAGCCGCCGAGGACAAGCGAGTTAAAAAACTTATTTCCCTTGCTTCCGTTTCAGGATTCGATCGCTATTCCGAAAGACACAAAAAAGAGTGGAAAGATCGCGGGTATTTTGAGATACTAAATATGCGCACAAAACAAAAGATGAGACTGAATTATTCTCTACTAGAAGATCTTGAAAAGAACAAGGACCGTCTCGACATAGAAAAAGCCGCTGCAAAAATAGACGTTCCGTGGCTCATTATACATGGTACTGAGGATCTAGCAGTAGATTATTCAAACGCAGAAACCTTATATAATACCGGGAGCGATGAAAATAAACAGCTAATCATTATGGAACAAACCGGACATACATTCGGAGCAGTACATCCTTTTCAGGGCACGACTGGTGCACTAGAAAAAGTTATCACACTTATTATGGATTTTCTGAAATAGCATGACTCTTGATATCGGAATAGTACTTGCAATCCTCGGAATAGCATTCTTTCTATTCCTCTCTGGCAAAGTACGGATTGACATCGTCGGAATGCTAATCCTTATCTCACTTGCCGCCACAAAGATTCTAACCGTAGATGAAGTCCTGGATGGATTTAGTAACCAGGCCGTTATTACAGTGTTTGCTATTTTTATTATCTCGTCGGCCCTCGATAAAACAGGTGTTTCTGATAATATGGCACGCATTCTTTGGAGATTCGGTAAGGGAGACCAGGTAAGACTTATCATTGTAATAATGCTCCTGGTTGCAGCCCTTTCCAGTGTGATGAACAACGTAGCTGCTGCTTCGATATTGTTTCCAGCTGTGATTACCATATCCTCAAAAAGTAAAGTCCCAGCATCCAAACTTCTAATACCACTTGCATATGGCAGTATCCTTGGTGGAATGCTGACTCAAATAGGTACACCCCCAAATCTAGTCGTGACAGACTTAATAGTTCAGAATGGGAATCATGGATTTACATTGTTCGATTTCTTCCCGGTTGCAATAATAATATTAGTCGTTGGGGTAATGTATATGGCATTTATTGGAAGAAAGCTTCTTCCCGATCACTCAGATAAAAAAAACCTTCGTAAGTTTGACCTGCTTTCAGAACTCAACAAGCTCTATCACATAAATGAAATTATATACGAATCCAGGATCACTCCCGAATGCAAAATTGCTCACAAAACCCTGGACGAAAGTAAACTCGGTGAGTTTTTTGGTGTAAACGTTGCCGGTATCATAAGAGGAAGAAATGTTATGGTAAATCCGCCTCCCGAAACAGAATTTCTTCCCAAGGACAGGGTCCTGCTCACAGGAAGTGTAGAATCCCTTCACAATGCCGATGAAAGCCTCTCTCTTGGACTCAAGCCGTCTGATCCCGATTCGCTGATTAATCTGTCCCGTGTAGATACCGGATTGCTTGAAGCAATCGTTGCTCCACGCTCTACTTTCGAGGGGCATTCTCTAAGCGAGATAAACTTCCGAGAAAAATACGGAGCAAACGTAATTGGTATATGGCGAGAAGGCAAGACCGTTAGCACCGGGGTTGGGAAAGTAATTCTAAAGGTAGGAGATATGCTCCTCATTCAGGGTAAATGGTCTAAGCTTAATCTTCTTAAAAATGATCCTGACCTCATAGTCACCAGCACAACGGAGACTTTTACACAACAGCGAAAAAAGCCGATGGCATTTATAATACTTATCCTTGCCTTAGTGGTAACTGTATTAAAGATACTTCCTGTTTCTATTGCCATGCTGTCTGCCGCTATATTAATGGTATTAACCAAGTGCCTTACTATGGAACAATCATACAGGAGTGTTGAGTGGCGAATGATCTTCCTGATGGCGGGTGTTTTACCCCTTGGCACCGCACTAGAAAAAACCGGGGCGGCAAATCTCATCGGCTCGACTATACTTTCTCCTGTTGCTGATATAGGTTTAGTGCCACTTGTGATTATAATTTTTATTATAACTGTTCTCTTTTGTTCCGCTATTCCAAACATTGCATCAGCCGCGATAATTGGTTCCATTGCTCTTAAGACCGGCATTGCTCATGGATTCGATCCTTATATACTCATGCTGGCTGTTGCCTATGGTGCATCTACCGGTTTTGTCACACCGGTCTCACAGCAGTCGAATATGCTCGTAATGGGAGCCGGCGGATATACTTTCAAAGATTTCTTCAGAGTCGGATTACCCCTCACAATTATTGTTGGTATTACTGCTGTAGTAATGCTGATTATCTTCTACTAAAAACACAAATTATTTAATTGCTTTTTTAATTGATTCGTCTATCTTATATAGACATTTACTGCCATGCCAAAAACATTTAAAATATTATTAGTATTTAGCCTTTTTACTTATTTACCATCTAATGCGAAAGCCCAGCTTATCGATATGTCAATCGGTATACGCGGAGGACTAACTCTTGCGTCATATTCCCGTGATGTGAATTTTGGATCGACGATTCTCGATGAATCACTTTCCTCAGGCAATATACCCCGCATAACAGGAGGAATAACGTTTAATGTTAAAATGATCAACTATTTTGGCTTACAATTTGAAGGAATGTTTGTAAACAAAGGCGGTGTGGTTGAGGCAAATACTTTATCCGGGCAGAACTTGACACCAGTGAATAGGGATTATACGACGAATCTCGATTACATCCAGTTCGCGCTCATTCCAAAATTTATTATCGATCAAACGCCAGGCTTCGGATTCTTTGGCGGTGCAGGATTATACGCGGCTTTCCTGACAAATGCAAAAGAGGAAGTGCAGGCATCGACATTCCAGCAGTCACTGACAACCGGAAGAGACATCTCGAATTCCATAAAAGGAACGGATTTTGGCTTTCTTGTGACGGGCGGTGTTCAAATATCCAGCTTTGTAATAGAAGGCAGGTACAGCGCGGGATTTGTAAATATTATTTCAGATCCATCTTTAGATCAAAATATTAGTGCCAAAAACGGCGTGGTCACCTTTATGATCGGTTATAATTTCTCCCTGTTATGAAAAAATTAATTATTCCCTTAATATTACTTCTTTTGTCATCATGCGATGAAACCTCCCTCGACCAGATAAATCAGTTTAGCGGGCGGTGGATCATTGCATTCAAAAATAATTCAGGAAATATTTTGCGAGAAGGGACAGTTACTCTGCAGGATAACGGGACCATTTGTGATAAGATCAGGATATCTGCTTCGGGAGACTCTGTTTATTTTATGGCTAATGTAGGATCGGACGGCACATTAACCGGTAATTTTGCGGACAGTTGCAATGTTGGGAATACGGGTTCCGTTTCCGGCGCATTGAGTGAGATACTGGGTATCGTTACCGGCACAGGAAATTGGAATGACACGACCCGCTCGCCGGACGCCTCCGGTATGTGGGAAGCAAGACGTTATTAATTTGTTAGATTTTGCCATCGAAATGCGGATCTTTCTTAGTTGAAGAATCCGCCACTAAATCTATATTTTTCCCAATTGTTATTTTCAAAACTTCATTGACAATATATTGTTGGTTCTATACATTAGGTTATATTATAACTAATTAGTTTTCTATCACAAAATCTACCAATTTCTTTATCTGGCAAACTTTAAATGTTTATTTACTAACCTTTTCAAAAAATGAGGAATACTGCCAATGGTAAAAGTCAATCGTCTGCCGGAATGCAGAGAGATCAAAATGCAAAAACGGAATTACTCCGAACTGACAAAAACCTTTCAAACAAACTTTAAGACCTTAGTTGATTTCTATGGTATCTCGTTCCAACAGATATCATATGACCAGGACATTGAGACCATCTATGTGGAGAAGATCTACAAAGGAGAGTATGAGACGCTCAGTCCCTTCATAATACTGTGCTTCTCATCTTACTTCGGTACTGAATTCTACGAGATCACACATCACAGGGTAGTAACAATTAAAGGGGAGCTTTATTATTTGTAAAAATCAAAGGCACTCCGGAAGGAGTGCCTTTTTGTAATTCTATTTCTGTTTCCTTTTCTTCATTTCATTTTCCCAGGAAAAAACTCCAAGTTCACTTTTCCTGGGTATTTTTTTCTTAATATTATCCACTGATCTAACATAACCTTCTGAATATGCTATTTCTTCCATATCTTCCAGCTCGCCGTAAATTTCAACTAACTCTTCTACTCCGGCAAACTTCCATCGAACAATCTCATCATACGGATTTAAATGTTTTCTTTCACCTAATTTTCCATATTTTAAAGCCTTTTTATAGGCTTCCTCAGAATTCCGTGCCTTAATTAAAATCGTATTATTATAATACGGCAAGTAATTAGCATTGAGTAGTTTTTTGTTCTTCTTATCAAAGATTTGCGCGTACTCAATAAGATTTGCTAGATACCATTTCATTACAATAAAAATAATCCACTCCGGCTGTAAAATCAACCGCTTACAGAAAATCTTTCCAAAGCCGGACGATCGATGTTGTTTTTATATGATGTTCTGTGGCAGAAGGATTTTTATAAATTTTTATTCTTCTTAAAAGCAAAAGGCACTCCGGAAGGAGTGCCTTTTTAGCAATAACTTTATTCGTCTTCCATCTTTTCGTTCAATCGGCTTTTTAAGGCAATCCTTGCCTCCGTAACAAAAGCAAGCATTAAAAATGCCTCTTTATGTGATTTACATCAATTTAGGTTTTATAAATTGCATTTTCAAGCTTACTTAAACTTTTAATTCCGTCATCAATGAAATCTTTCATTTCTTCCAATACCTGACCCATCATTATAATGTCTATACCTATATTATCATTTACTTTAGTGTTGGTTTTTAAAGAAATTTCTTTGCATAAATCATATAAACTTCTTGATATTCCCGGAGAAGTTTTCTCAAATACATACATTAAACTTACTCTTAGCATATCAATATCGTCATTTAAATTTGGATGTAATTCACTTAGACTATTCACCAACTCATTTATAACAATTAATTTTTCTTTAAAGTCATTCATACTATTATTTTAAGTTAATCAAGAATACCTAAGTCTTTAATTTTATTCGTCTTCCATCTTTTCATATTCTTCAATCAGTTTTTTTAAGGCAATGCTTGCCTCCGTCAATCTCAAATATAAGTTATCAAACTTTACATCAAAGTTAGCAAGGCAAACCCCTAAACTATCTAAATCTTTTTCTTTAGCATAACGAGTTACTTCCTCACACATTCGAGCAAAATTGTTTAGAGCGAATTTTTGAGAAATTTTGGAACTGCCCTCCGTATCATAAAGTTCGTTTCTCTCAAAACAAAAGTCCATATAGGTTGCCTTAAGGAAAAAGTATACTTTTTGAACATTTGGTTCCAATTCAGGAGCTATATCAGTTAATTTGTTACTAAATTCCTGAAGAATGTCTGATAAAGAATTAAAATTATCCATTTTTTGTAGAATTTAAGGCAAATTTATTATCAGAATAAAAATAATTCACCCCGGCTGTAAAATCAACTGCTTACAAAAAATCTGCTCAGTGCTGTTTTTTTATATAATGTTCTGTGGCAGAGAGATTTATAAATTTTTTATACTTTTCCTTAAAAGCAAAAAGGCACTCCGGAAGGAGTGCCTTTTATTAATAGATTCTAATTTTCGTGAAAAATGTTTCGATTAAAAAAGATAAGGTCTCTTTAAATTCCAATTCATTCCATTGACGTTCAATTCGCTCTATAAGTTCTCTTTTATCAACTTCTGGAGCTTCCCAAAACTTAAAATCATAAAAAAATTCATACAGGATATCTATATCATCTGAGTTACGATATTCAGTTAACTCTTTATCATTTACTTGGGTACCATATTCAAATAGAAAATTTAAGAATAACAAACATTCTCTGATTGATACGGAATCATATGAAAGTGCCTCAATATTATCGATGTCCACGAACAAAAGCCTTATCCGGTTAATATCAATAGAAGCGTATACATTGGACAGAAGCATATTTTTGTCTTGGTTTAAAAGAAAACTTGAAGCTTCATCAATCCACAACTTAAATTCATTCTTATCCCAGTAAGGATTATTTTCTTTTAGATACTCAAATATTAATTTTTGTTCTGTAAAGAAAAGAATTTTATTATCTTTATCTAGAAGTATTTTATCTTGATAATCCTTCGTTATACCACAAACAAAATAATACACTTCGTCCTTAATATTGATCTTGATTATATATTTTCTATATTTTTCACAAATTCTAAAAAAATCACTAAGCTGGTGGTCCATCTTGATCCGGCTTTTTTGAGGGTTGTGGCATAAAAGAGCGATCTCATTACAAGAATAAAAATAATCCACGCCGGCTGTAAAATCAACCGCTTATTAGAAATCTGCCAAAAGCCGTAGGATCGGTACTGTTTTATATGATGTTCTGTGGCAGAGGGGTTTTATAAATTTTTTTATACTTCTTTAAAAAACAAAAAAGGCACTCCGGATGGAGTGCCTTTTGAATTTTCTTAATCCACTCAATATTTATCTTGCTAAATAATTAATAAACACTTTTTTGATATTATCATTTTCATCAAAATAAAATAATAACTTCACTATGGAGGATCTGCTATATTTAATTATATCATATAAGTCTTCATAAATAAAGAATATTTCTATGTTAGCATACAACTTATTATTCTCAATTTCGGAAAAGAACACCAACAGGTCATAGTATGGATCTGAATTCAATCTATCTAAAGAGGAATCGATTTTCATAACCAGATCCTTGGAATAATATTCTCTTTCCCATAAATGTAAGATGCTATCTTTCTCTGTGGAATTATAATCTGAAAGTTCATATTCGGATACCTCATCCAAAAAATATATTAAGTCTGCATGAGTGATCTGTGAAGAAACTTTAATTCGCAGAGTATTCATTCCATATTTCTTAAAATGCTCTTTTATTTCTGATGAATTCTTAATATAGTTAAAGGCATTCCAATACTTCAAACTATCTCCCTCATAGGAAGTTTGAGTAAATAAGTTAAGACCTACTAAGATGATCAAGCTAATCATATTTGGTTATTTTGCTGTATGAAAAGTGTACCTGCTACTTGAACTAATACCGGTACCTTCATCAATCCCAGTCTTAGTTTTTAAGTCAAAAGGTATTTTACTTTTTCTTCATCATAAGTTAAATAGCCATTCTCAATTTTTAATCCAAGATCTGTAAGTCCATTTAGTTCCGTTAATAATAAATCTAGATTTAACTGTGAATTTGGATCTTGTCTTTCATAATTTGAAAAGTCTATAACCATTCCATCAGGATCATATAAAATTAATGGATTATTAGCTACATAGTTATAAGGAGAATATGAAATATAATTTCTAGACATCGGATCTACAGTTCCCCATCTTCCTATCCTGCTGTCAAAATACCTCGCTCCAAAGTAGTCATAACCGCTCTTTTCATTATCCCTTTCCTTACCTGTGAATAAATAGTCATTATCCGTTAAGGATGAAGTATATTCCCTGTCCATTAGTCTGTAGCCCCAGATATCTACATCGTTCGATTCTACCACATTATAGGCAGTATCCATCACAGCTCTTATGGTTCCCAGGTGGTCCTTGAGGAAGAAATATTTCTTCTGATCCGAGTCTATCTTACCTTCTTACCCACATTCTGCCGAAGGCATCCCTACGGGACACTGTTTCAGGTCCGTGCTATTGTAAAGAGCAAATTCATTACCTAAATAAAATAATCCACACCGGCTGTAAAATCAACCGCTTACAGAAAATCTGTCCAAAGCCGGAAGATCGGTGTTGTTTTTATATGATGTTCTGTGGCAGAGGGATTTTGTAATTTTTTTCATTTCGTTTTAAAAGCAAAAAGGCACTCCGGAAGGAGTGCCTACTTTGGTAATTTTATCAAAGCTAAAGAAACTAAAAGCATATAAGTAGTCGGAAGTACATTCAGTGCAAGAATATCTAAATATATAATAAACCTTAAAGTACTTGTGTTCTTCTTTGTTAATAATATCAATATGCCCAATAATAATATCAAAAATAAATTTAAAATAGAAATATAAACCAAAGATACAGAATCAGAAATATATTCTCTCCAAAAAAAACCACTGAGTGAACCAGTAAACATCAAAAATCCTAATAAATTAAGGCTGCTCAACAACAATAAGCCAGTATTAATTAATTTCTTCATATTGCGCGTTTTTTGCCTTTATTACGGATTTAATTAATCTCATAGTTGTAGATTGTGTTACTTCATCAATTTCTAAGTGAAGACATTCATAAGGTCCAAAATTAGTAATATTTTTTGCACCTTCAAATTCTTCTTGATTAGGTGATCCATGTATTTCATCTATTAGTTCAAAGAAATTTATATTTGACTTAATTTTAGACGAAATCACAAAAGGCATTAAATCCTCAGGGCGAGAAAAAGCAGCTGCCAACTCTATAGGAAAGTAAGCATCAACAGTAAAAAGATATATAGGGTTTTCAACTTTCTCAGCTAACAAATTTGCAATTCTAATTGCGTTATATCCGCCCATACTATATCCATAAAGAATAATTTTTTCATTTTTCCCACTTAAATTTTCAATAATATGGTCAACAATATCACCTGTATTAAAACCAGCAGAACCATCGTAACCTTCTAAGGTAATTTCACCACTCTTATCTGTATCTTTTATATATTCAGACAAGTTATAAAGTAAAGATAGTGCACCAACTGGG
This sequence comes from Ignavibacteriales bacterium, assembly GCA_020635255.1. NCBI lineage: Bacteria > Pseudomonadati > Ignavibacteriota > Ignavibacteria > Ignavibacteriales > Ignavibacteriales bacterium. Next base: position 63,816 of record JACKAC010000001.1, on the reverse strand, counting down.
GAATCTGGGCTATAGTCACTCTCATCAATTTTATTAGAATTTCCAGGATCATTCTCGTCAAATCCCGTAAAAACATAAATATCATCTTTGCCATCTAAATCTATACGGATTAGCGGATTTAGCTTTCCATATTGAAAGGGACTATGGGATACATTTTTATCATTTAACATATCTACACCACACCACCTTCCTATCCTGCTATTGAAGTACCTCGCTCCAAAATAATCATAATCACTTTTTTCATTATCTCTTTCTTTACCTGTGAATAAGTAGTCATTATCGGTTACGGATGAATTATATTCCCTGTCCATTAGCCTGTAGCCCCATATATCCACATCGTTCGCCTCCACTACATTATATGCTGTATCTATCACAGCTCTTACAGTGCCCAGGTGGTCCTTGATGAAGAAATACTTCTTCTGATCCGCATCTATTTTTCCTTCTTTACCCACGTTCCACTGCTTCAGGTCCGTGCTATTATAAAGAGCAACTTCATTACCAGCTACATCTCTTACATACCATTCATCGGCAAGTGTCTGCCAGTTATCTCCTCCTCCCTCTCCTGCAGGAGGTTGGGCTTGATCGTCATACGGCGGGAATGTCTCCAGGCTGTCCCAGTCGGGATCTGTGCCCCCGCCTCCGCCTACGAAGTTTAGTACGGATATTTTCCGTATCCTGTTACCGGCATCATCATACCACATCCTGGTGACAGCATTATAGTTTTCAGAATACACGTACTTGTATTCCGTCATCAGGTTCCTGTGGTCATACTTCATATCGAATATATCGCTCAGCTGGTCAGTGAGAACATTGCCATTTGCATCGTAAGTAAATTGAGCTGAACTGCCCGTTACATGAGAAAGTTTATTCGTACCTGAATAATAAGCATAATCGAAATTATCTTCAAGGTTACCTTTACTATCATTCCTTGTCATTGCAGTGAGGTTGCCGTCCTTATCAAATGTATTCTGCATATCCCATTCATCACCGGAGGCCTGATCTACGCCTATGAGCCTGTTTGACCTATCATATGTGTAAGTAAATGACAGATCTCCGGTAGTCCCCATGTTATCGGAATATGTTCCACCCAGGGTTTGATGTTTAACATTCCCATTCTTTTCATACTCCAGTTCTTCGTTAAATTTATCCGGCGTATGATCGTTTATCTGGTACAGCCAGTTACGGTTATTATAAATATTCTCGAAAAGATAACCGCCGTTATTATACTTCACAGTATCTATCATCGAATTCTCATTGTACTTATATGACGCGAATGTACTGTACTGCCCAACAGCATCCGATGTATCTCCTGCGGGATTCTGAGGATCGTACAGTTTCACATCGGAGAGCCTTCCCGCATCGTCATAGTCATACCTGAACTTTTTGAATCCGGTGCTGTCGCCGTATTGATATGTCATATATGCCGGCTGGTCGGAAGAGTTGAATATATAATCAAATACTTTCGTGCCAAGCCCATTCAATACGTTCCACATCTTTATCATTCTGCCTTTGCCGTCATACCTGTAGTATTTAAAGTTCCACTTCGTTTCCGATGTCCTCGTCTTGTACGCCGTTGCTACCAGCTTACCTTTTGTATTATTCTTTACAGAATAATAATCTCCCGGCGGTGAGAATAGTCCCGAAGCAACCGAGGTCGAGAGCGTATCATACACATTGACCGTAAGGAACCGTATTGAATCCGTGGAATAGTTCTCAAATGAATAAGAGGTATCGGGATTCAGGTCCGTCCAGTCATACCTGGTCGATTCAAAAGTAAGATTCCCTATTCCTATATACAGCAGTCTGTTAATTCCATCATACCCTCTAAATGTAAAGTCATTCGGACCGGACTGCACCGCATCCATCGAAAAGCGAAGGTTATCACTCTTGTCATACCTAAAATTCTCCGTACCGGCATCGACGGTCGTTCTCTCCTTCTGCCTGCCGAATGCATCGTACTTATATGAAATTATTTTGTTGGCAGGGGTTTTTACATTCGTTACTCTATAGAGCGAATCATACCTGTAGTCCGTTATCAGTGAATCTGTCACTGGTGAGCTGGGTGTTCCCGCATCAACGAATTTCACTTCCCTGCGGAGATTTCCCACCATATCAAAGAATTTTATGAATTTGTTACCGACTTCGTCTTCGAATACCTGTTTATTCACTATGCCCGACACTGATCCCCAGTGATATGTCAGCCCGTTCTGGAATGTACTTGTCATCAGGCTGGCGCTTGTATCAGCCGGATTCTCGGTCTTCTTTACGTTTCCAAATTCATCATAAGAGAATTTCGTTTCAATACCTCTTCCATCGGTGGTTTTCGACGGTTTATCCAGGTAATTGTACTCCGTGGTAGTGCTGTTAAAGCTCGTAGCGCCGGTGTACATTTTATTTTGAATAGGTCTGTAAAACCCGTCAAATATAGTTTCGTTCTTTTTATAATTTCCCACGCTGAGCTTTGTCAGTGTTCTTACCTTATTACTGTCATCAGCATACTCAAAATTATAGTTTGCGTTTGAAAGTTCGTTTTTAATATATGTGGTGATCTTTCTGCGCTTACCATATACTTTTATCCTCGGCGCATAATCCGCCTTCCATGTATTAAATGCTATACAGTTGCTATTATCAATGTTTTGTCCTAAATACAGAATATACTCGCTATAATCAGGGGGTACCCCTCCGGAGTAAGTAAGGTCCAATTGAACCCCGGCAAATTGCTTTCCCTGTGTTATCATATGCAACGTCAAAAGATCCTTAATATCAAATTCGTTTTCCTGATAAACAGATGTACTGCATACCTGCACAGGCTGTTCGTGGGGCAACGCTAATTGGTACTGGTAGCTTGAATTAGGATTTATTACAAGAGGTCCGCTTACACTAAAAGAATCGGCCGCCCTTACTATCATTTTTACATTACTAATTGACGTATCTGAATTTGTTAATCTATGTAACTGGTACGGATATAATATCAATGAAGCGCTGTCAATCGACACAAACTCCTTGAAAAGTCCTGTTGGAAACCCGATCAACGGAAGATTTTCCTGTTGGATATCTTCATATTCCTCCTCGGTTCTGATATTAAAGAAATAGCTTGCGTCACCTGGTGTTGGCTCAGTCATATTCCTGTAGTAAAAATGATCCGCCACATAATCATAGGACCCGATCAGGTTGGTCAAAGTATCGATTGCGACAGTCTCAATAACCGTATCAATTATAGTATCCTGAACGAACGGCGCAAGGTCGTGCGGAGCAACCGCGTGAGTGATCCTATTTAAAGCATCATAGGAAAAACAGCTCAAATATCTATTAGAATTAATATTATTAAGTAAATTTCCTGATGCAGTATATAGATTATATTCTGTCAATGAATAACCGGGGCTTACAAAAGCATCTGTTCTTGTGGGCATTCTTCTATCGTGCCACAAAGAATTTGACACTGTTATGGTTCCGTTTTCATAAGCCTTGTAATAAGCTACTCGTGGTAGTTGACCCATAGCATCGGTAGTATCATAATATTCACCAAAATAATCAATTTCATCTCTGTTACCCAGTAATGAACTTTCACTAAAACTAATCGGATTATAATAAAAAAATTTTTCATTGCCAGTAGGATCGATTGTTTTTTTTAGATTCCCTTCTGTTCCTGGTTTGTGCTCGCCAGCTTGAACATACATCCATTCACCTACAGTATCCTTTTTATAAAATTCATTTTGAAATTCTTTGAATATATTTCCATTGCTAGGATCAATAATCTTGGTGCTAACTAATTGACCTATATATCCGGAGTCTGTGTCGTTTCCCCAAATATATGAATAATTGGTTTTCGCTGTAAGATTATCGGCATTATCATATGTCTCTTCATATTTTGGAAGATTTAGATTAAAAAAGGGGGTTTCTTTGTATGTAGAAACACCAAGAATATATCTTCCGTCGTTATAGTGCTTACTTATACCGTCCATTTTCTCATACTCGACAACACTCTTATTGTCAAATGGATCAATAGTAGTAATTTTTTTTATTGGATTCTTGTAGGTTGCTCCTGTAAATGGATAATCTGAGTAAAACTCGTACTTATATTCAGACTCCTTTACTGCACCATTTATAGTTTCTTTTATTAAAGTATCTAAAAAGGAACCACCGTAAGTAGAATAAGTTCCGACCGGCCCCTCTATATTAGCAAAATATTCAACTGTTTTTATTAACGATTCCGGTTCACCTTTAACGTGCTCTTCTTTCAATAATTTTGTTTCACCTGGAAAATCATAATTCTCCATTAAGTTTTGAGCAAGGTTGAATATTTTATAATTTTTATAGTAATACTTAGTCCCAATTTTGCTTGGGGTTTCAATAGTATCAGTTGTTAGGTTAATAGTAAACTGCTCGGTACGATAATCATCACTTGCATCCACAGGTTCTTCTGCAAAGGAAGTACCATTATCAGAGAATGGATAACTATATTCAATTTTTTTATATGTATCTGTACCCTGCTTATACTCAACTTTCTCAATCATATTCTCAAAGAATGCATCCCTGCCTTGTCCATAAAAATCAGAACTATGTATTCCATATTGACCATCGGAAACTAACATATCCATGGAAGATGTAATACTACCTTTATATGTATAGATCTTTTCTCCCCCATTTTTATTAGTAAATTTTGACATTCTTTTTAGATGTCCATTGTCGAATTTAACAGTAAACGTACTTGATGGTGAATAGGCTAGATTTGTTTCAGTTCTGTTATAATCCTGATATTGAAATGCCCCCAAAGTATCATTATTTAGCCCCATAATACGAGTTACCATTGCCCTATGATCATTCGAGTTATCAAAAGCCGCAAAGGTAAAGCCTGTGGTAAATATTTCATAATACCCATCAACGTCATTTCCTACTGAAATCTCTCCAACATTATTTACAAATGGATTATAAATAAATTCGATATATCTACATTGAGATGACCACCCCGGAAAATCGATTCTTTCTAACGTTGGCCTTCCTCTTAAACTAGCATAATCATTATATTGAAGAGTCATTGCATTACCAAATCTATCTATTACCGAATCCAATCTTATAACCTGTGCTGAATCATAACATTCCATACCTGCTGCAGGAGCATCATAAAAATCAATCCCATACTCTTTAAAAATAAAAGTTAGCCCGTCTCCTCGCAGTAATTCAATTCGTCTATTTTTGCACGCTGAATCTCCAGGAAGAGTATCCCTATATGTAACTATTGCTTTTGTGTAATCTTTTCTATTTACAGCATAGTAATCTCCAGTTGAAACATGCGTTCCCTGACCATTAACTTTATTTTCAAGTCTAAGTAAAGATCCGTCCCCCATTAATAAGTTAATATAGTCATAGTAATTTGCAGGATCTTTTCTATCTGTAACTTGATAGCCAGTCATTAATAGATTTACCTGTTTGTTTTCGGCTTGTCCAGAAATTTCTTGAGTAAACATTTTTGTTTCGAAATTCAATGTCTGGACTGCAATTCCATTTACACTAAAAATCCATCCTGGAATATTAAAGTTGTGTTGTGGCAATACTCCTGGGGCTGTAGATATATTGGAATCAGCAGCAAACAAAGTATGGGCTATTGAGCCGTTATAAGTGAGACTCATATCGAAATCTAGATCACCTGGCCCGTCATAGTGATATAGAGGAAATGAATATTGAAGATTTCCATTAAAGTTATTTATAATCTCATTTTCATCATAACTAATCGAATTTGAGGTTGAAAATCCCCTTTCGTTAAACATCCCGCCTACATTAAACCATACTCCAGCAGGAGGATCATCCAGAGTGTCAGCAAACACATTATTATCCCCAAGGGTGCCGTAATATATATTTCCGACCGAAATACCAAATACGGTCAACCCTCCTATAAATAGTATAGGTAGGATCGTGTTAAAAAAAAGTTTTCTCATTTCTTACCTTTAAAAGTTTATAAAAGTTGCAGTTATCCCAATGGTAGGTAGAATAACTGTGCACGAATATACCGTATATTTTACGGTAATTCAATGCATCGAAACGTAAATAAAGTCGGAAACCCCATAAACATTATGAAAATCCCAACATACATCTTACTTTCTTTCAAAAATCTCACATAATAACTATATTTGATTTTAGCCCTTTAAAATCAAAATTGTCGCTATATGAAGATCTTCTCTAGATTCAGAGTTTTCTCAGTACTGTTATTTGTTTTTATCGTTGGTCTATTATCTCAGTTGAATACGGGATGCTCGACGATCGATGCGATTTCAAATATCCAACGTCTTCAGTTTAAACTCGGAAGTATAAATAACTTCTCACTGGCAGGGATAAACCTTACTAACAAGAATAGCATTGGTGACTTTTCTGTTACCGACATACTGGCTCTTACAGAGGGCTTTGCTAACAACAACCTGCCGGCTAAGTTCACACTCAATGTGCTCGCAAGAAACCCTAATACTCCAGGCGGTTCACAAAATACTACATCTGCTGTAACACGAATGGATTGGAAACTGCTAATAGATAGTAAACAAACCATAAGCGGGATTATGGACAGCAAGATTACTGTCCCGGGAACAGGGCAGACAGCAACCATCCCTATCAATATGACGCTTAACCTGATGGATTTCTTTAACAGTCTTGGGTATGAGGGAGTTGTTAAACTTGCATTAGCATTAGGTGGTGTAAGTGGTTCGCCGGCAAGAGTGACATTAAAAGCGATTCCCGCAATGGAAGTTTTTGGAATTTTCTTCTCGGGAGATGAAGTTACGATCGTGGATAAGCAATTCAACTAATTCACAGATCGTACATTTCACAATCCCCATCTGGCATACAAAAAACCCTGCGACTCGCGGGGTTTTTTATTTATCTTCTAAAATCAATTTTTTACTTCTTTCATCAAAATCATCCAGGTTGTCCTCAGTATATATCGCTATTGTTAGCATTTTCTTGAATTGCCCATTCAATTCATCAGTATCTAAATGGATATGATGGATACTGTGATCGTCTGTTAAACCATTTAATCTTTCAACTAATTCTTTCGCTTCATTAGGGGTTAAATATACAAATATTTCATCAAATGCCTTATCAATCTCATAACTTAGTATTCTCATAAAATATTAAATTTAATTATCCAGACTAAATCCCATTCTCGGTTTTGTCTTGTAAGCCGACGGGTCGAACTCCTTCAGATCATCCAGCGTGACAGTCTTCATTACCTTGCCTTTTCTTTGCTCCTTCGGGATGTCTATCACGCGTAAGTGCTGGTTCTTTGTCGCTTCCTCTACGATTTTCCTTACTTCCCTCGCGTTACCGAAGTACCTGTCGCGGTTCTTATCCAGTACATCGAGATACTGTCTCATGTGTATCGCCGCATCCTTATCCATTTCTAGATCGTGCGTTGCGAACATTATCTCCGCTATCTTAAACATCTGATCGGCATTGAAATCAGGGAATTCGAATACTTTATCGAAGCGGGATTTAAGACCGGGATTAGATTGGAGGAAGTACTGCATCTCCTGTGGGTAACCTGCTACGATGACCGCGAACTCACCGCGGCGGTCCTCCATACGTTTAAGGATGGTCTCGATAGCTTCACGGCCGAAGTCATTCTCACCGCCCATGCTCAGAGCATAAGCTTCGTCTATAAAGAGAACACCTCCCATCGCTTCATCCAGCACCTCGGCTGTTTTTACTGCAGTCTGGCCGACGAAGCTGGCAACGAGGCGGGAACGGTCGCACTCAACGAGATGTCCGCGCTCGAGTATTCCGAGAGCCTTGTACAGTTCGGCGAGTATACGCGCGACGGTTGTCTTACCGGTACCCGGGTTGCCGACGAATACAGTGTGTAGTGAGAATACTTCCCGAACATTTTTACCGGTCTCCCGGTAATAACGTACGAGCTTTATAATTTCGTCTATCTCATTCTTTATGTTTTCGAGGCCGAGGAGCGCATGGAGCTTGACCAGCGCGTCTCTCAACAAATCCTCATCTATGGGAATGTCGGCGATATTCTTCTTTTGCTTGCCGAAGACGCTTTGCACGTCCTCTACAACTATAGTAGACAGCTGTTCTTCTGTAAGTTTATCGACATCCTTTTGCTTTACAAGGCGGAGTCCCATTCGCATTTTAGATTCATCAACAAGAGAATTTGCGAAACGGGCGTTACCGAAGGTCCTGTCGCGGTTGCGGTACGCTTCCACGATTGCTTCGTACATTTCATCGAGCGCTTCCGGGCTGATTATCACATGAACTCGTTTTGCATGGTAAATCGCTATCTCCTTTAATTCCTGGGGAGTGTAATCCGGGAAGTTGTAATGCATATTGAAACGAGACTTAAGACCGGGGTTCGATTCCAGGAAGGTCATCATCTCGTGAGGGTAGCCCGCAACAATTATCGCGAGGTCACCTTCGCCGTCGGACATTTCCTTGATCAATATCTCGATGACTTCCCTGCCGTAATCCTTGGAGTCGTCGTCTCCACGGTAGAGGGCATATGCTTCATCAATGAAGAGTATCCCGCCTCGCGCGGCGCGGATGGCATCCTTAACCATCGGAGCGGTGTGCCCGATGTATTTGCCGACGAGCGCTTCCCTGTCCACCTCATGGACGTGTCCCTTGCTCAGCAGACCGAGTGATTTGTATATCTTGCCCAGGAGCGTCGCGACGACGGTCTTCCCCGTGCCGGGATTACCCGTGAATACGGCGTGAAGGCTTATCTTCGTGGATTCGTCGAGCCCCTTTTCACTGCGTATCTTCAGGAACTTGATATAATCTGTATATTCCTTAATGCGGTCTTTGATCTGCTGGAGTCCGATGAGTGAGTCGAGCTCTTCAAAGGCTTTCTGGAAATCCTCTTCCTTTGGTTCGGAGAGAGCCTCGGTGTTCTCGACTTCCTGTTCGACAGTGCCGGACATAAACTCCTCATCAGTCGCCTCGATATTATCAAGCCCGATGTATAACGGCAAACGAAGAAGCAATGTCTCCATGAAGGAAATTTCCAGTATGTATTTGCCTTCATACCAGGTACCGGGGTTATCACTTCCCCAGCCGCCGATAATGGTAAAGGTATCTTCATTCTTATATACGAACCGGAATTTAGTATTTCCGCCTTTGTGTTCGCCGATGTCTGTTTTGAAATTAAAGAATAGCTCACAAGCCCAGTAGTCCTTGTCTTTGACAAGATTTTCGGCGGTGAACTCGAACCAGATGAAACGAGTGGTATCCTGCTTAAACGTCAGGAAATATTTTCGCTGTGCTTCATCGACGATGGCATCGGGACCTTCGAAGAGGCGAACAGACTTTACGCGGAGGTAAGGATTCTTCTCGCGCGTTACTTCGCCCTCGTTTTCGATGTAGAAGTTGCAGGTACCGATGACGGCATCACCAATCCAGACTTCCCATCGGTAAGCGCCACGTTTCCAGTAAGAGCCCGGGTTCTTGTTACCCCAGCCCTGGCGGAGATAGATAATGTTCTGGTCTTTGGTGATGGTCTTCTTCAACGGAATCTGTGTGAGCATTGCACCTTTACCGTCGAAGACCTTAAAGACCACATCAATCTCCCAGTCTTCCTCATCGAATAGTTTATTATAAGCGGAGAACTCCGCGTCTATGTATGTTACTTCGGATTCTTCAAAGACCTGGCGGTACTTTTTGGTGCTGTTAATGAGCCATTCATTTTCGGCGTAAACCTTGAGTTCTTTGAATTTATACTTAGGTTCGTCAGGATTCATAAAGGATATTATAAAAATAAAACCTAAAATATGGATTTTTGTTCTGTGAAAAAAGTGAGAAGATGACAGAATCCCTTCTCCTACTAACCAGTATTCTGTATTGACTAAATTGAGAATAATTCACAATATACAATTCAACGGCATTTTGAGCATTTCTTAGATAATGGGGGCGCATTATAAAGATACTGATGAAATCTACCGTATTTATACATATTGCCCTCTTATTCATACTCCTTAACGTAAGAACGTCACAGGCGCAGTTCGTGGATTTTGGGCGGAATAAGGTCCAGTACTCGGACTTCAAATGGAACACGCTCACCACGGAGCACTTCACAATATATTATTACGAAGGCGCGAAAGACCTTGCCGAGCAGGGAGCATTCTTCGCTGAGGAGAGCTACACGCTCCTGCAGCAGAAGTTCAAACACTCACTCAACGGGCGCGTGCCTCTGATATTCTACTCATCACCATTGCACTTCAAACAGACCAATACAACGCCGGGCTTCGTACCGGACGGTGTGGGCGGTTTCTTCGAATTTATAAAGGGGCGCGTGGTGATACCTTTCGAGGGTTCGCTGGGACAATTCAAACACGTAATACGCCACGAACTGGTGCATGTATTCATGACAAGCAAACTCATTTCGGAACAGAAAATACATGGACAGGTCGGTGACAAGGATGTTCCTTTATGGTTCACAGAGGGACTAGCTGAATACTGGTCCAGCGAATGGGATACACAGAGCGACATGGCGCTGAAGGATGCAGTGCTCCACAAATACATCGTGGGTTTGGATAACTGGGAAAAGCTTTACGGTTCATACCTGATGTACAAGATGGGTCAGAAGGCACTGGAATACACAGCAAACACTTACGGCGAGGAGAAGGTACTCCAGCTAATGGAAAACTTTTACCAGTTCGACAATTTTTCCGAAGTTATGAAACTGACGATCGGTAAAGATTATGAAGAATTCGACAAGGGATACCTGTCATTTCTGGACAGCCTGTACTTCTCCGATTCCGCTGAAACAGATAACCCGTCTGAAGCATCAATAGACATTTACTCAAAAGGATTCGCTCACAAGCCCGTTCACGCAGTAGTAAACGGAAAGGACGAGATATATTACATTGGAAATGAATACGGCTATACAAGCGTGTTCAGGGTTGATCTGCATTCGACGGACAGGAGTCCGGATCTTGTAGTGGAAGGTGAAAACAGCGACGAGTTCGAGCAGTTCCACTTCTTCCGTACCGGAATGGATGCATCACCTGATGGCAAGCTTGCATTCATCACTCAGAAGGGAGAAACCGATGCGATACATATATACGACATGAAACATAGGAAAAAGACAGCGGATTACTCATTCAAGGATATAGTGAACATAGGCTCCCCTGCATGGAGCCCCGACGGGAAGAAGCTGTTATTCCCGGCGAGGGAATTTACGGGAGAGAGCGATCTATTCATACTCGACCTGCGGACGGAAAAGCTGACCCGGCTGACGAACGATTTTTACGACGACAGAGACCCTGACTTTTCACCGGACGGCAACTACGTGGTATTCTCATCTGACAGGACTTCATACGGATACAAGAACAGGTACAATCTGTTTTTGTATGACCTCCGCTCGGGCGAGATAAGCTACCTTACTAACGGCGACAGAGTAGATTACTCGCCGCAATTCTCCCCGGATGGAAAGAAGATAGTATTTACATCTAATGCCACAGGAGCACAGAACATCTGGATGATAGACCTGACAAGCAACATCACTCAAAGAGGCACACAGGGAAATGATCCGGATACGGAAAACCCATATGAAAATCTCTCCGGGGTGCAGATGAAACGGCTGACGAACTTCACCACTGCGGCGTACGACCCGAGATGGATCGGAAACGACACTGTAATATTTTCATCATTCGAGAACAGATCTATCGCGATCAGAATGATAGATTCCATAAATACAAAGGCTGATAACTCCACGGCAGTAATTGACATCGACTATACAGACAGAGGTATAAATTGGGTTAGCGGAAGGATAGAGGGAGTACCCGAAAAGAACAATAAGGTTTACAAGAAAGACTTTTCGCTGGACTTCGCAACGACCTCTGTATCGAGTGACCCTGTATTCGGCACAAACGCCGGCGGGATCATTTCTCTCAGCGATATGCTTGGCAATGAGAAATATTACTTCCTGCTCTATAATAACTCGGACGATAACTCGGAATTCTGGAAGAGCTTCAATGTCGCTGTATCAAAAGTGTCGCTGGAGAAAAGATTGAATTACGCGTACGGAGTCTTTCATCTTTCAGGAAAGCGGTATGACCTGGCGGAATCGGATGAATCATATTACGAGCGTTTATTCGGCGGTTACGCAAGCTTTTCATACCCGCTGTCACAATTCAGGCGGTTTGAGGCATCGGTAAGTTTAGCACAGTCATTCAAGGACATCGATATCACAGACAAGGAAAGATCGACACTTTTAACAAACCGTATCAGCTATGTAAAAGACAATGCGCTATGGGGAATGACGGGACCGGTGGACGGAGAGAGGCTTAACCTTACGCTGGGATATACTACGGATATCGAAAATTCCAACGTGAACTATTACAGTTTGCTATTTGATTACAGGAAATACTTCCGTCTGGCTCAGTCAATCACATTCGCGACACGGGGACAGTATTTTATGAACGAGGGAAAGAATCCGAGAAGATTTTTCATGGGAGGTACATGGTCACTGAGGGGATGGACAAGGAACGGGCTGAAAGGAACGAAGATGTGGCTTACGAATGCAGAGCTGAGATTTCCAATACTGAATCTTTACGATAAGGACCTGCCGTTAGGATTTAACTATATTATCCCGGGAATCCGGGGAGCGTTGTTCTTCGATGCCGGTAATACGTGGGATGAATTCGATAATTACGGCGAAACGCTCGGCAGTATAGGGGCAAGCCTAAAAATTAATACTTTCGGATTTTTGATATTAAGATATGACGTAGGTAAAAGGATAGAGAACAACTTCACACACCTCCAAAGCGGGTTATTCCACCAATTCTTTTTTGGCTGGGATTTTTAGAAGCGAGATCTTAGGCTAATGGTTTGTCATTAGTACAGAGAAGTTCGAGCACCCTTCCCGCGACAAAGTCAGCAAGATCATTAAAATCTTTTGGAGCGTATTCAAAGCTCGGCATAGCCGGAACGATCATTCCTCCATTATCCATTATCTTCTCCATGTTATGAAGATGTATCTTATTGATCGGCGTTTCGCGAGGCACCAGTATCAGTGGCGACCTGTATGAAAAGGCGTAATCCGCAGATTTTTCTATAAGGTTGCGCGCGCTACCGTTAGCGATACCCGCGAGGATGCCCATAGCACACGGAGAGACGATCATCCCACTGCATTTATATTCGTTAGTGAAGATATTGGATTTCAGATCGAGATTACTGTGGACAGAGATGGAAACTTTGTGAGCCGGTACATCGGGGAAAAGACCGGTCACATTGCTTGCTTTTATTTCAACATTACATTCCTTATAAAGGGTGAACTGCGCGAAGTCAGACATGATAAGATCTACATGAAACTCATTTAGCAGGAGAGCGCGGAGCATGCGGAGTCCGTAGATAGCTCCGCTGGTCCCTGTCATTGCCAGTATGATATTCCTGCCGGTACCGTCGAAAGTACGGATCAACGGAGCAGTTTCAGTTTGTGTTGTTACAGAGCTTTGTTGATCATTCATGATATTACTCCCCTTTAGATATCAGGTTCTTTGAGTTCTCAAAATAATACCTCCCAGTAAAAAAAGCACCGGAATGGATGTAATGATAAATATAATATTTTTAAAAATAAAAAGCTGAGAAATGAATATAATAAGCGCTAGAAAGATGGTGAAAAGAACTTCGATGAATTTGCTTGCCGAGTCCATCTTTGAGCTGTCCTGGGTGAAAGGATAATATTTATCGAACCTGTAAAGAATACTACTAATAAAGAAAACCCCCGCAGTCGCAAACAATAAGTTAAGTATTATACTGAGCGGGTCCATGCGATAGCTTAACAACAAACCGACTACAATTATCATGGGGATAAGGAGATGGGACATAATGAACTTAAGTATGCCGAGACGCATCTGCACAACACCGCCTACAGGAAGCGACCTGTATATCCACTCGGAATCATTGGAATTTGTGTCAGCTATGCGTGTATTTGAAATTATAAGGCGTGCACAAAGGACATATATAAAGAGTATAGAGGGGCTAAGGATGAGAACATTCGAGTAAGATGACATATCCCCCTTCTCAAATATCACAGTTCCGGCAAGTCCCGAGAAGACTGCAATCCCGGTGAATACAAGCGGCATAAGAAGAAAGACAAAATAGCGCAGTTTGAAAACGCGTGAATTGGAAAGCTGGTTTCTCATTAAATAATATGACGCCCGCTGGAGGTGATTGCGCACAAAGACCGTAGTTATGATCTTATCAATGGCATTTGCCAGTTTTGTGAATGGATTAATAGCCGAGCGGTTCTTTGCCCTGTTATTAATTGCCTGCACACCGGAGGTAATACGTGAGTAATTTTTTCTCAAAAGAAGATAAAATAAACCGGCGGCAACGATCGTGATCAAAGTAAGAATAATCAGCCAGACAGGTTCTGCGACACCTTTCGCGAACAAAGTCTGCGGAAGGATATCTACAAAAGAATATGAGAAAACCGATGACCTTCCCTCTCCCATGGCTCTCCCCCTTACCGTACTCGAATAAAAGACATAAACCAGGAAGCAAATGTTGATCATGTAAATAAACGTATATGAGAACTTTACGAAATACCTCAAAATGAAGATATAAAACAGTGCAAGACAGGAAATAATGAAGATATTAAAAAGGAACACTGAGTATAAAAAAGCAAGAGTGCCTATAATATTCTCATTATATTGATAGAAGAAAATAACCTGGGGAAGAATAATGGCTGCCGCGTAAAATACCATAAAGCTGTATGCAGCAAAAAACTTTGATAGAAATATGTCCTCCTGTTTAATGGGAAGAGCGTATATGGTTTCAGATTCACTTTTTACAAGGAAGAGACTAATAAAGTCATTGAGAAGTATGAAGGAAAGAAAAAACGCATTAGTGGACATCGACAGTATTACAAAACTTACCTCATCGAAGTTTCTGAAGTTTCCAAACGATAGGAAGAAGTTAGCAAAAAAATATGCAATGAGAACACCGATCAGTTTCTTAAACCCCACACTGCGCTTATCCCTGAAGTCCAGTCTTAAAAAAAGTGAATATAGCGCTCCGGTATTTACTTTACCGCTTTGCAATATCTATTTGTTGTTTTGCTTTTTCTTTAACTCTTTCCTGTACTCATCAGCTGCCTGTTTATGCTGTTCGTATGTTTCGGAAAATTTATGCCCTCCTTTTCCTGTAGCTACGAAGAAAAGATAGTTATGAGAATCGGGATTCAGCGCGGCTTTGATCGCATCGAACCCGGGGTTATTTATAGGTCCAGGGGGTAAACCGTAATTGCGGTATGTATTATAGGGTGAGTCTGTCTTAAGGTCTTCATACAGCAGGCGGCTTTTGGGTCCATCGGGGAGAATGTACTGGACAGTTGGGTCAGCCTCAAGGCGCATGTGCTTCCTTAGACGGTTATGATATACCCCTGATATGACGGGCATCTCATCCTTGAGGTAGGTTTCCCCTTCTATAATAGAAGCCATTGTTATCGCCTTAAGAAGAGTTTCTTTCCTGCGTTTAAGCGCAGAAGATATCTGGTCATCATCCACTACTCTTTGAATAAATTCATCCGTAAAAACTTTAACTAAACCATCCTCATCGAGGTTGATAGATATCACATATGTATCAGGGAAAAGAAATCCCTCGAGGTTCTTCACTTCGCTTCCAAGCCCAAGCTTATCAATTATGGTTTTGTTCTCAGTAGCGTGTTTGAATTCGTCTGCAGAAAGAAGAAGCTTTTGCTCCACAAGTGACGAGAGTTTTTTAATAGTAACACCTTCTGGTACACGGAACTTCACGGTCTGTACTAGGTCTTTATCGGTAAGAAGATTGAGTATCTCTCTATTCGTCAACCCGCTTACAAAAATATATCTTCGGGGCAGTATTTCCCTGTCCTTGCCGGAAAGCCGGGCGGCAAGTTTAAATGTGTAAGTGTTTTCAATGATCTTTTCTTTAGAGAGGAGCTCGGCTATTTCGTTAAGACCTGATCCTTTGCTAATAGTGATAAGCCTGTCATTGTCGCCCTGCCAGGTATTCTTATTAAAAAAGACACTGTAAATAATAAAAATAAAAAGAAGGACGTTTAATACCAGCGCGAAAGGATAAATAATCCGAATCTTTTTATATGGAATCTTATCAAGGTGTTTTGACACAAAGGGTATTACTTCATCCTTTATATAGGTAAGGAAGTCTCTACCGAGCTTTGCAGCTTTTCCAAAAAAACTATCATCGCTATTCTTATTCATCGTCACTCTTTTTGTATTCGCAAGTTAACTGTTAGCCTCCCGCCTTGAGGGAATCGGGAAGTTTATTATATAATTCCAAAACCTTTGGATTATCCGGGGCTGTATTCTTTGCCCGTTCGAGTAAAGTTTTAGCATTTGAATAATCCTGCCGGCTGAGATAAAGGTTGCCGAGATTAAGGAGTGCGTCAGTGTAATCCGGGAAATACTCTACAGCCTTCTGCATATTGGATTCGAAGCCGTTTGGATCGTTCATCATAGAGTATGCATAACCTAAAAGGAAATACGTGTAAGACGACCGCGGTTCTTTTTGTACAGCCTGCAACAGTACCTGGATAGCCTGCTGGGGAGCTTTCTGGGCAAGCATTTCACGGGCATACAGGAGCATGCTCTTTACTTCCTTTGATACAATCAGTGTAGAATCGGGGATATAAGCATATATCTCCATCACTTCCGGCGGAAGTGTGGAACCGGTCGTAAAGAGCGGTGTCTGGTTGACCACGGTGTACCACTCACGAAGAAACGCCAGGTGTGTAACCCCCTGCTGTTTCATATAATCCTCCATATAGGTAACGTAGTCGTTATCATTGATCTTATTAATAAGTTCCGGTGTAACGAGTCCCGCAACGTCGACGATCTTGCGACCGCTGTAAAAGCCAATCGCGCCGACATCGTGTGTACCGATGACGTCGCCATCTTTTGTATGCTCTTTTAGCCACATAGCGGCGGCTACCTGCCGATCGCTGATGTATTTATTTTCGATGGCGTAGTTTTCTTTGTTGTCGTTGTAATTACCATATCCCATGAATAGGATAACCGCTAATGATATGAAAACAATCCCGTTGCCTATTTCCTTGCTTTTCATAAAGGAACCGATGAGCCTTCCGAGATCGCGTATACCAAGAGTAGAAACGAGTATAAAGAACGGGATGATGGGCATCATGTAACGCCCGAAACGGTGCGCGTAAGGAAGTTTATACCAGTAAATGAAAACCAGTGCAAAGATGAATAGTATATAGAGAAAATTCGTATTGTATTTTTTCTTTGTGAAATCGAAGAGAAGCTTAAGCACAGAGAAAATGAACCCTGCCATAATGACAGCATAAGCGCCGTTAGTGAAGTAATCCCAGACCTCGAAATGAAGGAAATCTCCCCTGCTTCGGAACTCGGGTGAATAATAGGTTAGCTTGGCATTATAAGTATTCGGAAGTAACGAACCGGAGAGGATATAGTTCATTATAAAGTACAGGACTATGATACCGCCGAAGATGACAGCAATCTTTATCAATTCCTGTTTATTAAATAGCGTGAGCGCGGAATCGGATTTAGAATAATATCGCACAAGGAAGTAATCCACAACGAGCGCTCCGATGAATGCGACACCGTCGGGACGGCCCCAGAGTATCAGCCCGAGGAAAATCGCGAACGGTATAGCGTGACGCTTTTTATAAAAGTATGCGCAGGCGACAAGGAAGAAAATGTACATGGTGGTTTCCATGCCGGATACGGAAATGAAGTTCATCCACTTATCCAGGACGAAGATCGCCGCGCAGACGATGGCAAAAATATTCTCCTTACCGAACTCGAATGAGCTGAGGCGGTAAAAAGCCAGAGCAGAAAGCACTAAGAATGAAATGCCCAGCACATAACTCAGCACCATCTCGTTCTGCGTGAAAATGAAAGCTATTGCGGCAAGAAAGGTATATATCGGCGACGTAGATCCGGCAGTAGCCATCTGATCTTTGAAATATGAGAAACTCCGGTACTGGGCAAGATTCTTTGCAAAGGTCAGGTGTATCCATGGGTCATCGAGCGGAAAGCCAAATCCACCATTCACTCCGACGGCGTAATTAATGTAAATAATGGGCAAAACCAGGGCCAAAATGAATATCCCGGCATAAATCATTATCTTCTGATTCCGGTTAGGTGAGAACGGGATCTCGAAGTTAATGATGCTTTTTGAAGCCTGTTTCTTTTGGGTTTGCCTGGATTGCTTTCTTCCAGCAGGAGATTTCTTCGACATGAGGCTAAATTAATTATTTAGGGAGGCAAATTCAATTTTAAACTAATTCCAGACCGCAGGATTTCTATGCAAAAAGGAGGTTTTTTTCACGTATATATTTTACTTGAAACTTTAACTTAGAAAGTATAGTTTTGTATTACATCAGACCTACACACCAAGATCTGAATCATATTCTTCAATATAAATTACGTTTTAAATAAATATTTAATCCAACTTATAAACTTATCTCACGTTTTATAGCACACCGCTCTACCGGTTCTACGGTAAGCATACTTTAACAAAAGGACATATTAATGGACACGAAAACTAAAAACCAAACCAACGGCACAAAGGGCGTTGAGGAAATGGATGATTCAGCCGCCAAGAACATGGCTGAACTGAAATCGAAAAAGGTATCCGAGCTACTGGCGATCGCAAAGGAACTGAAAGTCTCCGACTACAGCGATCTTAAAAAGCAGGAACTCATTTACAAAATTGTGGAAGCGCAAACGAAGAAAGACGGCAAGGACGGTTACGCCTATGCTGTAGGTGTTCTCGAAGTGCTTCCCGATGGGTACGGCTTTTTAAGATCGGCGGATTACAATTATCTGCCGTCACCGGACGACATATACGTATCACCTTCGCAGATAAAGAAGTTCTCCCTGAGAACAGGCGATACGGTCAGCGGGCAGGTGCGCCCTCCGAAAGAAGGAGAGCGATTCTTTGCACTGCTGAAAGTCGAGGAAGTGAACTTTGGCGATCCCGATAAGATACGCGACAGAACACTTTTCGACAACCTGACCCCGCTTTATCCCGACGTACAGATAAAGCTGGAGGCAGCGCCGTCCGAGTACGGGATGAGAATAATGGACCTGTTCACACCAATTGGTAAAGGACAAAGAGGTCTCATTGTTTCACCTCCCAAAAGCGGTAAAACGATTTTGCTTCAAACAATAGTAAACAGCATCACGCGAAACCACCCGGAGATCCATCCGATCGTATTGCTCATAGACGAAAGACCAGAAGAGGTTACGGATATGAGCCGTAACGTAAATGCCGAAGTTGTGAGCTCGACATTTGACGAACCGCCGGAAAGACACGTACAGGTTTCGGAAATAGTACTGCAAAAAGCGAAAAGGCTCGTAGAAGCTAAAAAGGATGTGGTGATACTGCTAGACAGTATCACAAGACTTGCCAGAGCGCACAATACTGTCATACCACACAGCGGAAAGATACTTTCCGGGGGTGTGGACGCAAACGCACTCCATAAACCCAAACGATTCTTCGGCGCGGCTCGTAACGTGGATGAAGGCGGAAGCCTCACCATAATAGCGACGGCTCTTATCGAGACCGGAAGCCGTATGGACGAAGTTATCTTTGAAGAATTCAAAGGAACGGGTAACATGGAGATAGTTCTAGACAGAAGATTGTCCGACAGAAGAGTATTCCCGGCTATTGACCTCAACAAATCGGGTACCAGGAAAGAAGAACTGCTTATCGATGACGCCACACTCAACAGGGTATGGCTCCTCAGGAAGCTTCTTTCTGATTACAACCCGGTTGAGGCAATGGAATTCCTCCTCGATAAGATGAAAGGCACAAAGTCTAATGAAGAGTTCCTCGCATCCATGAACTCCTAGAGCACACGCTTGCAGTGAAGAACTAATTTAGACTTTATGAAAAAAGAGATTTTTATCAATTCAGGCTCTAATGAGAGACGTATAGCCATTTTAGAGGAAGGAAAGCTCACCGAATATTTTACGGAAAGCCCCGAAAACGAAAGGAACGTAGGAGACATTTACCTTGGCAAAGTTGCAAAGGTAATGAAAGGGATCCGCGCGGCATTTATCGACATCGGTTTCCAGCAGGATGCGTTCCTGCACTTCTCCGATATAACCACATCAGATGAATACTACAGCCTGCTAGGCGAAGATGAATTCGATGAAGATGATGACGACGAGGAAGAAGAAGAACAGGTAAAAGAGCCTCCAAAGAAATACCAGGGCAAGCGGGATAACCGATACAGCAAGAACCCCGATGTAAACCTCACACGCGGGCAGGACATAATAGTCCAGATCACAAAAGAGCCTGTCGCAAACAAAGGTGTGAGAGTAACTTCAAAGGTATCGTTACCAGGCAGGTACCTGGTACTGATGCCCTTCCACAGAAAGGTCGGGCTGTCAAGAAAGATCTATAACTCCAAAGAGAGATACAGACTCAGAAAGCTTGTCAGATCAGCCCTGCCAAAAGGATACGGGCTAATAATACGTACCGTCGCAAGCGGAAAGGAAGATTCGCTTATACTCGATGACCTCAACAAGCTTTTATCGACATGGAACGAGATCGAGAACAAGGTTAAGACACAAAAACCACCGACGATATTATATAAGGACGTTTCAACTACTTCATCAGTGGTAAGGGACCTCTTTAAAGAGGACGTAAGTAAAATAGTAATCGATTCGAAAAAACTTTACCGGGAAATAAAAACCAACCTGGAAGAATCATCCCCGGGGTTTGTAAAAAAACTCGATCTATATACCGGCAACCAGCCTTTATTCGATCTCTATAATATAGAACGCCAGATAGACAGTTCCCTAAACAAGAAAGTATGGATAAAGGGAGCGGGCTATATCATCATCGAAACAACTGAAGCGATGACGGTAATCGATGTGAACAGCGGTAAGTATGCCCGTAGCTCAAACCAGGAAGTTAACTCTCTCAATACTAACATAGAAGCCGGTAAGGAGATCGTCAGGCAGCTGAGACTCAGGGATATTGGCGGTATAATTGTTATAGACTTTATCGACCTGTATGAAGAGAAGAGCAGGCGAAAACTTTACGATGAATTGAGGAAGGAATTCCGGAAGGACAGAGCAAAAGCGACAATACTTCCCATGAGCGAGTTCGGCCTGGTGCAGATCACCCGTCAGAGAATAAGGCAGAACATACTTCACAGGGTATATGATACATGCCCGCTCTGTAAAGGCACGGGCACAGTTCTGTCGAGGACCAGCTTCATGACCAACCTCGAAAGATGGATACAAAGATACAAGGGCGGTCATGCGATACATCCGCTGGAATTAAAGGTAAACCCGATACTCGAGGCATATCTTATTCACGGTCTATTCAGCAGAATAAGAAAACTTTCGTTTAAGTATAAATTGAGAATAAAGGTTGAAGCTGACAGTGAAATCTCACTGGACGAATTCAGGTTTTTATCAAGAAAGACGGGTGAAGATCTAACGGAAGAGTATCTGAACTAATTATTTTATGAGGCGGAGCTCGGTACCATCATCGAGTTCATCTTCATCTCTGCCCAGGAGCTGATCCTTTGGCATGATGTTTCCAAGCTTGTTTTCGAAGTGGTCGAGACGTTTTTCTGCATCACGGTATTTCTTTCCGGCATTTACCAGGTGAGAACCCATCACTTTAAACTCATCCGCAAATTTATCAAGTTCAATATTCAGCATTGCCATATTAGAAATGATCTGCTCGGCATTCTTTTCTACTTCCATTCCTTTTAATCCAATAAGAATAGACTGCAGATATGCGAACATGCTGTTAGGTGAAACGGGTATGACACGTTTTTCCATAGCATAGAGGTAGAGACTCTTTTCGTCACGGTAAACCGTATCACGTACGATCACTTCATAATAGACATTCTCAGCAGGAATGTACATCATTGCGAAGTCGAAGGTCTTTTCATCAGGACGGATATATTTCTTCGCTATGTCGTCAATGTGCTTACGGACATTTTTCAAAGATTCGCGGTAAAAGAGTTCCCTCTCCTGCTCATCCTTGCTGCTAAGGTATTTACGAAAATTCTCCAGCGGGAACTTCGAATCAACCGGCACCAGCTTATCACCAAGATGAATAACGAAATCGACCCGCTCACCGCTATTAAACTTATGTGATTTGGAATAGCTTTCCGACGGTAGTATCTGTTTCAACAGTTCCTCCAGCAGGTATTCGCCAAGGTTGCCCCTTAGTTTTGGTGCTTTGAGAATGTTTTCGAGTTCGGAAATATTTTTACCGACGTTATAGATGTGTTTCGTTGTTTCCATAATTTCTCCGAAACGTTCTTTCACGTCGCCGATGACCTTATTGCTGGACTGCAGGTGAAAGTTTGCATTCGATAGATTGCGCGAAACCTCTTCGCGGAATGCATTTATGTCGGACTGGAATTTATTCAGAGCATTAAATGTGTCATTTCGCTGGCTTTCAAGCTTTTCATTCTGGATAGCAATCTGGGTTTTCTGTTCATTAATGCTTTCAAGCAATTTTGAGGATACATCGACCAGCTGACGGTTAGTATCAGATTGCGTCGAGCCGGACTTTTTTACCAGGAAAAACAAAAGAATGACGGCTACCAGCAGAACGGCTAAAATGATGTAAAGTACGGGATCCATAGCGCAAATTTGTCATTTATTCTGAATTGATAAAGGATAAAATTAATAGTAATTTTGTCAGATAGATTTTTAAGAATGTCTTTCCTCTTTAATATCAATAATTTATGCCCAAGTTTACATTAGACGACCGCGAAATAGAATTCAACCCGGGTGACACAATTATCAAAGCAGCAAAGGATTCCGGAATAACCCTTCCTAACTTTTGTTGGCACCCAGGATTATCGGTATCGGGTAACTGCAGGATATGCCTGGTTGACATCGAGGGCACACCAAAGCTATCAATAGCTTGCGCGACACAAGCAGCTGAAGGTATGGTGGTTCATTCGACTAATGAAAAAGCAATCCATGCACAGAACGCTGTAATGGAATTCCTGCTTATCAATCACCCGCTCGACTGCCCTATTTGTGATGAAGCCGGCGAGTGTAAGCTGCAGGATTACGCATATAAATACGGTGTCGGGTATTCACGCTATGATGAGGAAAAGAATCATAAAGATAAAAGAGTCGATCTTGGTCCTAATATTATGTTCGATCAGGAAAGGTGTATCAGCTGTTCCAGGTGTATAAGGTTCTGCGATGAGGTCGCAAAATCACCACAACTGACTTTCGTGCAAAGAGGCGAGAAGGTAACAATTGAGACCTTCCCCGGAGAAGAGCTAGACAATCCGTATTCGATGAATGTGATCGAGATATGCCCGGTAGGCGCACTAACATCAAAAGACTTCCGCTTCAAATCGAGAGTTTGGGAAATGTCTTTCACCGACAGTGTATGCCCTGGATGTTCCAGAGGATGTAATTCAATAATCGGTGTCAGGAACAACCAGATACTAAGGATAGAGCCGAGAGAAAATATGGACGTGAACGAATACTGGCTATGCGACTGGGGAAGACTGAACACATACAAATGGGTTAATAATTCAGATGAAAGAATTGACGAACCGCAAATAAAGCTTTCAGAATCGGAATCAAACAGCGGTGAAGACAGGCAAATACAGGTCAGCTGGGACGAAGCGATCTCCAAGGCTGTAAACGAGTTGAAAAATTATTCGGCTGACGAAATATTATTTGTTGCCTCGCCATTCTCTACTCTTGAAGACAACTATACACTTAAAAAACTGGCTAAGGATGTTGTAGGAACAGAAAATATAGTTTATATCCCGCACATTGATGGAAGTTTCGGAGACGACCTGCTCAGAAAATCTGACATGACTCCAAATTCAGCCGGTTTAAAGCTACTCGCCATAAGGGAGTTAAACGACAAAGATCTCGCAGATTTACAAAGCGGAAAATACAAGTTATTATATGTTCTGAATGATGACGCTATGAGGATGCCGGGAGCTGAAAATTATATCCATAACATACAGACAAGCATTCAGCATATTCAAAGAAGGAACAATTATACTGACCAAGCGAACGTGCTTTTCTCGGATTCATGTTATGCCGAGATAAACGGTACTTTCGTGAATTTTCAGAAAAGGGTGCAGAGGATCAGGCCGGCAGTGACAACTCTCGATCAGGAAAGGCTGATCGGTGAATACTCAGTATCGAGATGGGATAAGTTCGGAGCACATAATGACAGATGGACACACGGCAAGAAGTTCAATGCCCGTCCGGCATGGAAAGTGATAAAGAACATTGCTTCGGTAATGGGACACAGCTTCAGCTTCGATGATTCGGAGGAAGTGTTTATGGAGCTAAGCAATTCGATCGCCGGAATGGAAGGATATGATTATGAAACAGTTGGAAGCCATGGGATAGTTGTCGGTGAAAAGCCAATGGTGACAGCAGAATAATGCTTGTTATTTTAAATAATCAGTTTCAAATCCCGGTTTAAGTCGGGATTTTTTATGAGAAAATACGTTACAATATATTAGATGAAGAAGATCTCCAACGAACTGCTATTAAAAGCAAAGAAATACGGCTTTTCCGACAAGCAGTTAGCTTACATCTTAAAGACCACTGAAAAAGAAGTAAGAGATTTCAGGAATAAGAATGAGATCTATCCTATTTACAAAACTGTTGATACTTGTGCTGCAGAATTCGAGGCAAACACTCCTTACCATTACTCTGCATATGAAAAATTCAACGAGACCGAATCATCAGACAGAGAAAAAGTTATAATCCTTGGAGGCGGACCCAACAGGATAGGCCAGGGAATCGAATTCGACTATTGCTGTGTGAGATGTGTAAAGGCTTTACGCGAAGAGGGATATGAGACTATCATGATAAACTGCAACCCGGAGACAGTATCGACCGACTATGACACGACAGATAAACTTTTCTTTGAACCCCTGACTACCGAGGATGTGTTGAATATCGTTCGTTATCAAAAAAACGTTAAGGGAATAATTGTAAGTTTCGGCGGTCAAACTCCTCTTAAGATTGCAAAGGAGCTCGAAAAGAACGGGCTTAAGATACTGGGAACTTCATCAAAAAATATTGATGTTGCTGAGGATAGGAAAAAGTTTGGGAAGCTTTTAGACAGCCTTGGCATTCCAAAACCTGAATACGGCACAGCAAAGACACTCCGCACTGCATTGCGCATTGCAAATAAGATAGAATACCCCGTACTTGTTCGTCCATCTTATGTACTTGGAGGAAGAGCAATGGAGATAGTTTATAATAACGAATCTCTCACCAAATTCTTTCATGAAGCTGTTAAGTATTCTGAGGAACACCCGGTATTGATAGATGACTTCCTCGAGGAAGCACGTGAAATAGATGTCGATGCAGTAAGTGACGGGAAGGATGTTTATATTGCAGGTATCATGCAGCATATCGAGGAGGCGGGAATACACTCGGGCGACAGTACCTCGATACTTCCCCCTGTTTCTCTCACAAAAAAGAATTTAAAAGAAATACGATCGTACACAAAGAAAATAGCAAAAGCATTGAATGTAGTTGGGCTGATAAATATTCAATATGCTATTAAGGACAACGTAGTTTATGTTATAGAGGCAAATCCGCGAGCTTCGCGAACGGTACCATTTGTAAGTAAAACCACCGGCGTTCCAATAGCATCTATTGCTGCAAAAGTAATTATCGGTAAGAAGCTTAAGGATATGGGTAAGCTGAAAGATCCGGAAGACTTGAAATACATAGGTATAAAAGAATCCGTTTTCCCTTTCCAAAAATTCCCGCGAGCAAAGATGTTCCTCGGACCGGAGATGCGCTCGACAGGCGAAGTAATGGGAATCTCAAAATCATTTGGCTCCTCTATGGCAAAGTCACAGGAATCAACCGGCAATTCCCTTCCGCTCGAAGGAAACATCTTCGTCAGCCTTAATAATAACGATAAAAAGCTGAAGGCAGTTGATTTGGTAAAAGAATTTGTAAAGCTTAGATTTGGAATCGTTGCAACCAGCGGTACAAGTAAGTTTTTGAATGACAACGGGATAAAATCGGAAGCTGTTTACAAAGTGAACGAAGGACGTCCTAATGTAGTCGATATGATAAAAAACAAAGAAATAAACCTCGTAATAAATACACCGCTTGGCGAAGAGTCCCGTTTCGATGAATATGCGATCGGGTGGGCGGCTGTGCAGTATAAAATACCATTCATTACAACCTTATCCGCAGCAGGCTCTGTCGTTCAGGGGATCCGCGACATGAAAAAAGGAAACCTCAGCGTAAAAAGCCTTCAGGAATATTACAAGGATTAATCCCTTTTATCAGGTTTGTGCTACAGTCTCCGGATACTTTTTCAGAATAGCAGCGGAGATAAGCGCTATAAGTAAACCAATAATAAATACAGTAAGAAACATTAGTAAGCCCATCATAAAAGGGCTATCCCACATTGCAAACTGTTGATTCATCTCCTGAAGCTGCTGATGAATAGCCTCCGGGCTTTGCCCACTGTTTTTAATCTTATCGATATAAAAATCCAAATACAGTTCTTTGAAATCGGAGAACTCGTAAAAAAGCCCCTCAAAAATTCCATAAATGAAAGAGCCTATAGCCGCTATATACGCTCCCAATCCAAATGCTTGTTTGAAAGTAATACATCCATTTAATTCATTGTCGCGGTACCTTTTTATCCCGATAAATATCATGGACATTGCTATCACCATAGTAGCATATCCCATGACCTCTCCAAGATCTAGAAGAGTATATGGACTGAAAAGAAAATAAAGGACTACCAGAACAAGGATCATTATCCCTGCTGCAAAAATACCATGTCGAATTGCCGTTGTATGCATTATGTTATATTTATTTTTTAAATACATTACAAATATACAATCGAATTGAATTCAATGCATCACCCGAAAGTATGATTTTAAAATGGAGATTGGAAATACAGGGTTTAGGTAAAATTATCAGGTAATAATATTCAATTCACGCGCACGGGAGATCGCCTGGGTCCTCCTATTAACCTCAAGCTTCATGTAGATATTGTTTAAATGAGTTTTTATAGTATTCTCTGAAACGAAAAGCTTCTCTCCTATCTCTTTATTGGTATATCCCATAGCTATCTCTCGTAATACTTCTAATTCCCTTTTACTGAGATCTGAACCATTAACCGCGTCAAAATTTATAGTGGGTTCAGTGAATCCGGCTCTTTTAGATTCTTCTCTAAGCTTAATTAGAAATTTCGCTTCCTTTCTCCTGCTGTATGTTGCTCCAAAATAAACCCCGATTATAAGGAACGCCAGGGCTATTATCCCAATGTAAACATCCAATCCTATCTTATATGAAAAATAGGTGTATTCCAGTGATTTAATACCTATCAATAGAATTGCAAGAATTAAACCGAAAATTAACGAAGATATAAAGGTTCTGGATTTCATATAAAAAAATCAGAATAAATTAGTTATTATAAAAGCCAAAATTTTTATGGTTATCGTTTGTTAATCTTATTTTTCAGTTGTAACTATGAACGGTGTTCAGTAATTTAAATCATGTTTAATAAATCCGATAATGGGTACAAAAGAGCGAAAAGAGCGTGAAAAGCTTGAAATGCAGCAAAAAATCCTTGATGCTGCAAGAGAACTATTTATGAAGGATGGATATGAAAATGTATCCATCAGGAAAATTGCTGAGAAAATAGAGTACAGTCCGGGTACGATCTACCTATATTACAAGAGTAAAGGTCAAATATTCTTTGTTTTGTGTTTTCTGGCATTCGATGCATTTTATGCAGAACAGATCAAAGCTGATGATATTACCGATCCCCTCGAAAAGCTAAAAGAAAGCGGTAAGATCTACATTCGATTTGCGGTCGAAAATCCAGAGTATTTTGAATTAATGTTTCTTATGAAAGCACCCTTAGAGGATTATTACGATGAAATCACTTCGGATGTGAGTCATAAATCATTCGATTATTTAAAAGAAAATATACAGGAATGCATTAATGCCGGCTATTTTAAAGGATATGACCTGATGACAGCAACAATATCGACATGGGCATTCGTCCACGGACTAGCATCATTATATATCAAAGACAGGCTAAAGAAAATGAGCGGCAGGGAATTAGACGATTTTATTGAAAATGCCCTAGATCTATACCTGGAATCCGCCAAAAAATAATCTTTCAATATTTCCTCAATCTCTTATTTATTGTATTTATTAACGAATTACGTTATTTTTTACAATTCCATACCTAAAACCAATAAAATCATTATGAAACATACACTAAGGTTACCCCTTCTTTTATTAATTTTAGCTGTATTTGCTTTCAGTGGCATTTTTTATTCCTGCAAAAATGCCGGCTCCGAGAATGAGATACTAATTGGCGAATATGCCTCGCTCACAGGAGATAAAGCTACATTTGGAATTTCTTCCGATAACGGACTTAAACTTGCCGTTGAAGAAATAAACAATAAAGGTGGAGTGCTCGGAAAGCAGATAAAATTAATAAGTGAAGACGATCAGGGAAAGACAAATGAAGTACAAACTGTCGTTCAGAAGCTCATCAATAGAGATAAGGTGGTTGCGATCGTTGGTGAAGTTGCTTCATCACTCAGTCTCGCTGCAGCACCGATTTGCCAGCAGAGTAAGATCCCAATGGTCACCCCTGCGTCAACTAACCCGGAAGTAACAAACGTTGGTGATTATGTTTTCAGAGTATGTTTCATTGACCCATTCCAGGCAACCGTAATGAGCAAGTTTGCTCTAAATTCAATGAAAGTTAAAAGAGTTGCCCTGCTCGTAGATCAAAAGAATGCCTATTCTACTGGGCTGGCAGACAATTTTAAAAGAGTATTTACAGAAATGGGTGGAGAGATAGTAGGTGAGCAAAAATATTCTGCAGGTGACAAGGATTTTAAAGCTCAGCTCACATCACTTAAAGCATTAAACCCTGAAGCCATTTTTATTCCGGGATATTATACTGAGATGAACCTCATCGGGATACAGGCGCGAGAAATTGGCATCACAGTTCCATTATTTGGTGGTGACGGCTGGGAATCGGAAAAACTGCTAGAAGGAAAAGCAAAGGATGCGTTGGAAGGTTGCTTTTTTTCTACTCACGTTTCGATAGAAGACCCTAACCCAAAGATACAGGACTTTATTAAAAAGTATAAAGAAAAATACGGTTCGACACCTGACGCTATGGCGTTTCTGTCATATGATGCCGGAATGATTCTTTTTGATGCAATTCAGAGGGCTGGCTCAACTGATGGGCAAAAGATAAGAGATGCATTAGCATCGACTCAAAACTATGACGGTGTGACAGGAACAATAACCATTAATGATCAGCGGAACGCTATAAAGCCTGCGGTTGTAATGGAGATAAAAGACGGTAAGTTCACTTATAAAGAAACGATCGCCCCATAATATATGAGTGAGTTTATTCAACAGCTAATAAACGGTCTTTCACTAGGAAGCATTTATGCCCTCATAGCACTGGGGTATACTATGGTATATGGAATACTTAAGTTCATAAACTTTGCCCACGGTGAGGTTTTTATGCTTGGGGCTTTCTCAGGATATTATCTTGCAAAAGCATTCGGGATTGATACCAGTAACCTCCCTATGGCGTTGATAATTCTTCTGCTGACGATGATAATCACAGCCGCCATTGGTGTAACTATAGAAAAACTTGCTTACCGCCCGCTTAGAAGATCTTCCAAACTAACTGTTCTCATAACTGCCATCGGTGTTTCCCTGTTTCTTCAATATACGGGTCAGCTTATTTTTGGAGCCGCGCCAAGGTCATTCCCAAATATCCTTGAGGGGTATAAAATTTCCGTTGGCGGTGCGCAAATAGATTCAAACCAGATCGTCGTTATTATTTCTGCGATAATTCTGATGCTCGCTTTGAGATTTATTGTTATGAAGACAAAGATTGGAACAGCTATCCGCGCTGTCTCAAATAATATGACTGCTTCATCTTTAATGGGAATCAACATAGATACAGTTATATCTTTCACATTTGCAATAGGGTCGGCTCTAGCAGGGGCGGCAGGAATTTTATATAGTATAAACTACCCCAGCATTGACCCACTGATGGGATTGTTACCCGGGTTGAAAGCGTTCATTGCGGCGGTTCTTGGTGGAATAGGCAATTTTCCGGGTGCGGCACTAGGTGGCTTAGTCATTGGCGTAGTAGAAACTTTAACAGTTGGATATTTGTCCCCTACTTTCAGGGACGCGGTAGCATTTGCGATACTCATAATAATCCTGATATTTAAACCGACGGGACTGCTTGGAACTAAAGAGATAGAAAAAGTTTAGAGAAGTTTATCTTTACAATTTGCAGTTCCGGATTCCGGGACTGCTTTTTTTGTTTACAACATCAACCGACTTGACTAGCTTTGTAAAAAATACAAACGGAAATTTTTCCGTTAATAGTAAACCATTCCGTTTTGTAGGATGTAATATGTATGAACTGGCTTTTATGGAAAAGAATGTTTCGGACAGGATGATAGAAGATGCGTTCAATGAAGGATTCAAAGTCATAAGGTTCTGGGCATTTGAACCTCTTAAACCTGAAAAGCTTATCGATCTTTGTAATACAGCAAACAAGTTCTCTATATACCTGATTCCTGTACTTGCAGATAAATGGGGTTATATGCAGGATTATGTTGTGAATGATGAATGGTTTGCTACAGGTTATAAAAATACTTATCTCCCATATGCGATAAAAATGGTATCTGCTCTCAAGGATACACCGGTAATTCTGCTCTGGGAAGTAATTAATGAACCTGAATCCGATTCATTCGATGTTTTCTATAACTTCATTCGCGATGTAGCCACTCGAATAAAGAAAGCAGATGAGAATCATTTGCTTTCAATAGGCACGATAGGAGGCCTGGGAAGTAAATATGGAGGAGAGCTTACACGTTTTTCTACAAAGAACTTTCGGAAACTCTACGAAATACCCTTTCTCGATGCAGTCTCTGTTCATGATTATAGTTTTGACGCGACAATAGCTGAAAGACTTGATACTTTATACAGATTCAAGGGAAAACATTATTCTGCCAAATTATTTGAACTTACAAACTATTATATTACATATATACCGCTCCTCGTAAAAAGATTATGGCTGAAAAAATTCGGGAAGAGTATTACCTTTCCATTCACTCTTAAGTGGCTGTGGAGAAATTACATAGGCAAGAATATCTCTATTGCCCGGGAATTAAAAAAACCTTTCTACCTTGGAGAGATTGGCTACAAAAACAATCTGAAACTCGATCGGATAAAAATAGTAGAGAACGAAATGGAAAAGTATTTCAAAAAGGGTATTCAAGGCTTTCTGTTATGGTCATTCGAAGCACAAGGATGGTCAAAGGACGGACACAATTACGGATTCACAAAGCAAGATAATTTTAGAGATGTAATTCATAAACAAAACAAAATTTTAAGGAATTAAGAATGAAGATACTTTATATATTTCCACACCCAGACGATGAATCGTTTGGACCTGCCTTGGGTATCTCTGCACAGCAGAGAGCTGGACATGAGATATACCTCCTCACACTTACAAAAGGAGGGGCTACAAAGCAAAGACATAAGCTTGGTTTATCTGTCGAAGAAATGGGCGAAGTCCGGTATAAAGAGATGCTTAATGTTGAGAAAGCTCTCGGGCTTACCGGCATGACCGTCCTAGATCTACCTGACAGTGGGCTAAAGGAAATGGATCCCCGCGAAATCGAAAAAATAGTGCGCGAGGAAATCGAGAGGATCAAACCTGATATTTTGGTAACCTATCCAGTTCACGGAATAAGCGGTTTCCATGACCACCTGGTTCAGCATGCCGTTGTTAAAAGAGTCTATCTCCAAATGAAAGATGAAGGAGCGGACTATCTAAAAAGGCTTGCATTCTTCACACTGAGTGAAAAAGATGCAAAAAAAGCAAACGAAGACAATATCTTCCATATTAATGGTTCATCGGATGATATACTGGACTGCGCTATTGACGTTACCGAAGAAGATAAACAAAAAATGAAAGACGGACTTTTATGTTATGAAACATATAAAGAAACGATAGAAAAAACTGGCATAATGGATATACAGGGCGATAAGACCTATTACGAATTCTTTCAGGAGGACTTTAAGCCTATGCTGGATGATATTACAAAGAACTTAAAACCATAATTACTCTATGCAGTTAATAAATAATAAAGACATTAACGATCCGACGATTAATCTTGCTCTCGAGGAATATTGTGTACGCAATCTCGACTTTGAGGGAAAGAATTACCTGCTTTTTTACATCAATGAACCTTCCATTATAATCGGCAAACATCAGAACACAATTGAAGAAATCAATTCTGACTACGTCAAAGCAAACAATATTCACGTTGTAAGGCGTGTCTCCGGGGGCGGTGCAGTTTATCACGATCGCGGTAACCTTAATTTCAGCTTTATGACAAAGTATGATATTAAGAGCCTTCATAATTTTAAAAAATTTACTCAGCCGGTCATAGATACTCTGAAAGACATGGGAGTGAGCGCAGAACTCAGCGGACGAAATGACATTATTGTTGAGGGGAGAAAGATCTCCGGCAATGCGCAATTCTCCAATACAAAATCGATGCTCAGCCACGGTACTCTTCTTTTTAATTCAACTCTTGAGGATGTTGTTGAAGCTTTAAATGTAAAAACAGATAAAATTGAAAGCAAAGGTATTAAATCAGTCCGGAGTAGAGTTGCAAATATTACCGAATTTCTTTCGGAAATTATTACAATTGAAGAATTCCGAGAAAGGTTGATAAAGAAGATTTTTGAAAACGAACCCTCATCGGTTTATGAGCTTAGTGATGAGGAATGGGAAAAGGTCGATAAACTATCGAATGAGAAATACCGCGCATGGAACTGGAATTACGGTAGGTCACCCGAATTTAATATCAAAAAAATAAACCGGTTTGAATTCGGGCAGGTTGATATGAGACTCCATGTAAAAGATGGGATTATTACTGATATAAAGATCTATGGAGACTTTCTGGCTCATGGCGAAATGCTCGAGATCGAAGAACTTTTAATTAACACCAAATTTGAAGAAACTGAAATTGAAAGGATTCTGGATGAGGTGGACATGCATCATTACTTTGGTCCTATTACCTCTAGAGATTTTGTAAAATTCATGATGAATTAGCTTTTTTTGGTACAAAAATTGTAATTTACTGTATATATTTTGATAGTTTTTTGTCAACTTATTCCCTAAAAAGTGGGCAAGCTACTGTTATCTTGTTACTTAACTGACTCCAGAGAAGTAGTAAAATTCTGCTTTCTTGAGAGTCTATTAAGTCCAGGATAGTTGCTAA
The DNA here is from genome assembly GCA_020635255.1 of Ignavibacteriales bacterium. Classification (NCBI taxonomy): domain Bacteria; kingdom Pseudomonadati; phylum Ignavibacteriota; class Ignavibacteria; order Ignavibacteriales; species Ignavibacteriales bacterium. The sequence continues at coordinate 30,506 of JACKAC010000001.1, read as the reverse complement.
ACTATCGATATAATAAACTTTAATTTATATTATGGGCATACTCAAAAAATATTATTTTGTATTTGCAATTAATCTGATCCTGTTTATAATTCTTGTCTTAACAGGATGCCAGAAAGCTAACAATACTGCTTCAGAAGTCAGTGTGGATGTGTCTAAGCTAACTGGTTCTACAGTCCCGGGTACTAACCAGCCATATTATGATAGTACTGACGTATATGGAAAGGGATATTATGATTATCAGGATACTTTAGATACTTTCCATGACGGGTATAACATTCCCCGTGATAGCATTTACAAGGTTTATAATATTCACGAATGGGAAAAAAATAACTACCTTGGTGACAGGGATTCACTTAGCCCAGAGGCATCCCTGGATAGAGGAAATCATCTGCAAAACATAAAACTATATGAAGAAGCTATCCGAGACTATGATAGATACATTGCTCAGGTAAAGACAAATAATTCTGCATACCATAATAGAGGTAATGCTCATGAAAGGCTAAAGCATTATCAGCTTGCGTTAAGAGACTATGATACGGCAATATTCATCAGACCTGATGATACAATTGCTTATTTTAATAAGGGTGTCGTTTATGATTACATACAGCAGTATGACTCATCACTCATAATGTATACAAAGGTAATAGAGATAGACCCGAGACTTGCTAAAGCATACTACAATAGAGGTGTTATTTATAAACTTACCGGACAATACAGGGAAGCAATGAAAGATTGGGAAATTGCAATGCGCTTAAACCCTAAATACATACCTGAACTCTCGAAAGAGATAGACCGAATTAAGATATTCTACAAATAGTACAATAATAATTCTAATATAGATAATAAAAAAAGGGTGTTAAACTAACACCCTTTTTCTTTACTTACCCTATTTATTTTTACTACTTTAAAACTCTTTCAATGTGCAAACTACCTTATCTTTGCTCTATTGACCAATCACCAACTGTTTGCACTTTTATCAGGTAAGGTCCTGTATAGGGAACGTCAACTGACTGAACAAATTCAAACGGTCCTTTTTGATCGGTAATAATTCTGTACTCTTGTCTCTCGTTTGTGAGCAATGTCAGTTCAAAATTAGAATCCCCATGATATACAACTGCAAATTTTGCTCTATCTTCCTCCATTAGGTCAATGATCAAATCTCTTGATCCGTTATATCTATAAATCATACGGTATTGCTTAATGTCACTAATAGGAGGATTATAAATAGATTCCTTTGTGCCGGAATTTGAAATATTTTCAGCTATGATCTGGGTTGAATTATACCAGGGAGCAAGCACAATAAGCCATACAGCAATGATAGCTACTTCTACAATAATAGATAAAACAACTTTTATCGTATTGCTCATACCTGGTTTTTTGAGGTCTGAATTTACAGCAGTATTCTGCATGAATATATAAATTTTTTGTTAAAATAAAAACCGTCTAAGAGATAATAATCCCATTGCAAATAATAATATTACAATTACCATGCCACTTCTACCATAATGTTGCGCGAAATAAATATTGTTTATTCAATACTAATATCACTAACCCTAATTATATCTGGACCTTCAATAGCATTATAACTATATAATATCCTAATGTATTATATATATTAGTATGGAAAAAAACCCGCAAAAATGGTAACTTGACAGTTCTAAGCGCCCGGGTGGCGGAATTGGTAGACGCGCAGGACTTAAAATCCTGTTGCCTGCAAGGGCAGTACCGGTTCGACCCCGGTCCCGGGTACCAGCCTTTAAAGCAATGCTTTAAAGGCTTTTTTATTACCTTGTGACATATATCATTGCCATTAAGACAATAGTGTCAGTATATTATAAGACCTAACCAACAAAATGTCAGATAGGAAAGTACAGGCAATAGATCCTAAAGAAAGTAATTCATTTATACAGCATCTTCTCGATGACATTAAAGCTCTCGATATTATGCTGGAAAATGGAATGCTGGAGAGCGGCATCTGCAGGATGGGTGCCGAGCAGGAAGTTTGTTTCATTGATTCATCATACAGACCTGCTCCTGTAATTATGGAATCACTTGATAAAATTAACGATGACCACTATACAACAGAACTTGCACGGTTCAATCTGGAAATCAATCTTGACCCTCTGGAATTAACGGGTAAGTGCTTTTCTGATATGGAAACTGATCTCTCAGCAAAGATTGCAAAAGCTGAAGAAGCAATAGAAGAAGACGGGTATAGAGTAATGCTGGTAGGAATCCTACCTACAATAAGACATTCCGATTTAACAATTGAAAATATCACACCAATTCCACGGTATAAAGCTCTGGATGATGCGTTGAAAAAACTAAGAGGTGAGTCATTCGAGTTCAGGATAGCCGGTATTGATGAATTGATAACCCGTTCGGACTCCGTAATGTTTGAGAGCAGTAATATGAGTTTTCAAGTACATCTCCAAATAGATCCTGAAAAATTTGCAAGTATGTATAACTGGGCGCAGGCAATAACAGCTCCCTTGGTCGCCAGTGCTACTAATTCCCCTCTATTACTTGGAAAGAGACTATGGTGGGAAACCAGAATAGCTCTTTTTCAACAATCTGTGGATGTCCGCCAAACCGACAGTTCAATAAGGGATAGATTGCCGCGGGTAACTTTTGGAAATGAGTGGGTGAGAAGCTCTTTTGTTGAGATATTTAGGGAGGACATTGCGCGTCACAAAGTTTTGATAAAGCCGGAGATCGAAGAAAACTCAATGGAATTGGTTTTAAAGGGAAAGATACCCAAACTAACAGCCTTGCGAACACACAACGGATCTGTCTACAGATGGAATAGGGTTTGCTACGGTGTTTACAATGAAAAGCCCCACATCAGGATCGAAAACAGGGTATTACCTTCAGGACCTTCTATTATTGATGAAACAGCAAATTCAGCTTTTTGGCTGGGTATGATGTGCGGTCTACCTGAACAATACGAGAATATTTCATCTATGATGGACTTTGATGATGCAAAAGATAATTTTATTCGTGCTGCAAGACAAGGATTAGGTGCACAATTCAAGTGGGTAAACGATAAAACGGTCACCCCGCAAAACCTGATACTGGATGAGCTCCTCCCGATAGCAGCAAGCGGTTTAATAAAAGCAAATGTCGATAGTGATGACATTACAAAATATCTTGGAATCATAGAAAAGCGGGTAAAAACCGGACGGACCGGTTCACAATGGATCTCCGATTCATTTAATAACCTGAAAAAGGAGTCCACCAAAGACGAATCTGTAATAGCACTTACTGCAGGTATCTATAATAGGCAGAAAAAAAATACACCCGTTCATGAGTGGGAACCGGCGGATATAGATGAAGCAGGGTGGGTGAACAGGTTTAAGGAAGTCCATGCAATAATGTCTAAGGATTTGATAACTGTATATGAAGACAATCCTATAGAACTGGTAGTTAATATTATGGACTGGCGAAAAATTCGTCACGTACCCGTTGAAAACAAAAATGGTGAATTCGTTGGTATTGTAACTGCCGGTATTATTATGCATCACTTCGCAAAAAGGAAAGGGGAATCAACGGAGGACCTTACAATCGCCGATATTATGCAAAAGGATGTTTATTCAGTACCTCCTTATGCTCTTACTGAGGATGTACTGCGTCACATGAGGAAAAATAACCTCAGTTGCACAGTTGTATTAAAAGACAATAAGATAGTTGGCCTCATAACAGAGCATGATTTTTTAAAGATAACGCGAAGACTTTTTAAAGAACTCAAGTAACGTTTTGATTGAAGTTTATAGTAAACCATTAGACAAAAAAGTAAAAGTAAGTAGAATTATCGGTAAGTATGGCGGGACCTCCCCGGGTCCGCTGGCGATTTTTTTGGGGGGTATGCACGGAAATGAACCATCAGGTATATTTGCTCTAGAATATGTACTGCATACCTTAAATAAAATAAAACCCCCCTTCAACGGAACAATGTACGCTCTTGCCGGCAACCTCGAAGCTCTCAGACGAAGTGAACGATACATTGATAAAGACCTCAACAGGTTATGGGATAAAAATGGAGAGGAAACGGGGATACATGAATTATCTGAAAGAGATTCAATAATTAAAACCATTTACGAGATAATTTCCTCAAGCGACGGCAGGCCGGTTCTATTTGACCTTCATACAACTTCTGCCGAAAGTATCCCCTTCCTTGGGATCAGCGATACTCTCAGAAGCAGAAAGATGGTCAAAGATATCCCTTCTCCTATTATATTAGGATTAGAGGAAAGAATGGACGGCACGCTTTTTAGCAGTTTGAATGAGATCGGACTCACATCTGTAATATTTGAAGGAGGTCAGCACGATTCATTATCCTCAATTGAAAATCACATTTCCATCATCTGGGAGTTCCTCAAAAACGCCGGATGCATTAACTTGAATGATATTCCAGACTTTAATAAATATTACCACACGCTTGCCAAAACTTCACCCGGTGAGAGAAAGATATACGAAATATCATATGTATATAGGCTAAAAAAGGACGAGGGTTTTGTAATGAAGCCGGGATTTGTAAATTTTCAGATCGTAAATAAAGGTGAGATTCTTGCAAAGAATAAAGATGGTGATATAAAGTCTCCCCGGTACGGAAATATTTTTATGCCATTGTATCAGAAATTAGGCGGGGAGGGATTCTTCATTGTAAATCTAATAAATCCGGTTTGGCTGGGGATTTCCGGCTTCATGCGCAAACTCCATGCTGAAAAGCTTCTCGGTATTCTGCCCGGAATAAACAAAAACCCCAACGAGCCCAGTTCTTATATAATTAACACTAATATTGCTCGTTTTTTAGTGATGAATATTTTCCACCTGTTCGGATACAGGCGCGAAAGAAAAGAAGGCAAGACTATTATAGTATCCCGCCGGGAATATGACTCCGTATCTCCATCTGCGGATGAGTTAAGGAATAACTTCAAAAAATACTTCGACCTCGAATAACCTAATCAAAATACGATGATAGCTTCTTTATTTGTGAAATCCGGAGCTCGTCTTTATCCTTTTCGTATACATTAATCAGATTTGCGAATACCCTCTTTATTATCTCCTTGTCCTCAGCAATTTTCAAATAAGGAATATGATTAAACTCTTCCTCGTCTAGTCCCAGCTTATCTAAAAATTGTATCACCTCGTCTCTTGAAATAACTATTCCCTTATTGAAAGGATCGATAAAAAACTCTTCACTGCTATCTTGGTATTTTATAATAAAATGGGACGGCAGATTCACTCCGAATATAGGCAAGTTAAGCCTCTTCGCTAGGAGTATATATAGTATAGATATTGTAACCGGTATGCCTACTTTTTTATCAAGTACTTTATTTATAAAGCTATTGTCCGGGTCATAATAATTGTCCGAATTCCCGTAAAACTTTCTCTCTACAAAAAGATAATCGTTAATGATGTTGATTGTATCCAGAGTCGAATGATTAAGCAATCCCCTGTCATCGATCCTTTTCTCTATGTCCAATGCCATCTTATCCAGGATCATTTTATAATTTTCGATATTCACGTCCGGATATCCGTACATTGAGATTAGAAATACTGCCTCCTCGAGCAGGTCTTTATTGTTCCTTAGTCTTAAGTTTCTGAATTTCTCGTAAAGCTGGTCAAAGTTTATCATGGAAATGATCTCGTTTGCCCGCATCATTATCAGCGGGTCTTTTAGATCGGCATATTCCTTGATAAAATTAATTGAATTATCGCCGTGATAAATGAGGCGCTCTTTTACATTTTCATAAACAAAATCACTCTCGTCATCAAGCAGTTTGATAAGGTGTTGAAGTTCACCATTGGGAAGAAGAGGGTCTTTTGTTCTTTTCATATTTTTTGGATTAAGTTTCTTTGACTTTTTTAAGTAACAGCATACCTACAACGAAAAACACCCCCACAGATAGTACTGCTAAACTTTGATTACCCCCAGAAAGAAACGATACTGCTCCAAAAGTAAGCGGTCCCACAAGCGTGGATGTTTTGTCCATTAGCCCATAGAATCCGAAAAACTCAGTTTTAGATACGTATGGCACAAGTTTACTCATCATAGCCCGTGACAGACTTTGAGTAGAACCGAGGAACAACCCTGCAAAGCCGCCCACTATAAAAAATTGGTGTATATTCATTCCCGCGATCATTACAACTGAATCCTTGTTTATAAAAAAGAAAATATATATTACAATCAAAGTCCAGAACATAAGATTTATTGTGATAGATCTCAATATTCCTATCTTATCCCCAATAAATCCGAATAGGAAAGATCCTACCATCGCCGTAAGTTGAACGATAATGAAAAATATCGCCAGTTGAGGCACATCAAAGTTTAATGTCTTAGCTGCATATATACCCGCAAAGAATATTATAGTATTCACTGCATCGATATAGAAAAAGAAAGACAATAGGAAATTCCTTAAATTCGGATACTCATTAATGTTCTTTATTGTTCCTATAACCTTTTTAAAACCATATTTAAAAAGTTTTTTTTGCTCAACCGGTGCTAGCGGCTTCTCTTCCGGCACGAAGAGGAACAATGGAAGGGCAAATATAAAAAAAACTGCAGAGCATATCACGAATAGCATATTAGGGTCATCCTTAAAAGGCAAAACCAAAACAACCGATAAAAGTGATCCGATATATCCTACAGCGTAACCTATTCCCGACACCTTGTTATAATACTTCTCATCCACCATCTCCGGGATAAACGCATCATATAGCGCGAGCCCTGTCTGAAATCCTGTATTTGATACGATAAATAATACCAGCGCGTAAAAGACCGTTCCCGGTCCGGTAAAATACATAAGTGCCGTGCCTATTACGCTCAACATAGTAAAAAAGAAGAGATATTTTTTCTTGGTGTGAGTAAGGTCGGTTATTGCCCCGCAGACAGGACTCAATACTGCGGTAATTATCATTGAAATGTTTATTCCAATACCCCAGTAAAAGTCACCTATGGACTCATTACCAGCGATAACAGTCGTGAAATATACGGCGAAGACAAAAGCAACAATTATAACTGCATAGGATGAGTTAGCAAAGTCAAATAAAGACCACGCAAAAACCCTGGATTTATTCTTCATGCACAGTTAAAATTGTGAAAGGAACCCGTATTAAGAAACTACAAACTACTTCGTACCCGAATGCTGTTCTTTTTTCTTTTTCAGATCCAGCAATCCCCTGCCTGATTTTTCCAGCTTATTCTCTTTCTTAAGCTCATCGAGTACCGCATCAAGTACACCATTGACGAACTTTCCGCTGTTCTTGGTACAAAAATCCTTAGCTATATCTATTGCTTCGTTTATGGAAACTTTGGGGGGGATGTCCGGAAAAAACAAAAGCTCGGCTATACCCATTCTAAGAATGATCTTATCTACTATGGCAATGCGTTCGAACTCCCAGTTCTCTACTTTCTTTACGATAAACTCGTCGAGCATGGGAATATTTTCCGAAACCTTGTCGATTAGATTGTTGGAAAAATTAATACTATCCTCATCCTCTATCTCAGTTAGAAGATCGTTCTTAATTTTATCCAACGGCTCCTTGGAGATTTCGCTGGCGTAAAGAACCTGCATTACCTTTATCCGTACTTCTCGTCTTTTGGATACCATTACCTGAAGTTATTAATAATTATTATATCTATAAAGATAAATCTTAATCAACCAAATCCAAGTACCCAGTACATTAATACTGCTACACTCTCTTTTAAGCAAAAAAGAATGCCTCCCTGTGTCGAAAGCGGCGTATCTGACGCTATTGTAATCGTATTCAGATCGTTAAATTTGCATATTTCCTTTATCCTGAATAAATGATAATTATCTGATACGACCACTATCCTGTCCCAATTCCTCCTCCTGTATAAATTGTCTCTCACATAAGTTATCTGCTCGAACGTCGAATTAGTCACCTTCTCAAAAATTATGTCCTTCTCTTTTACGCCGTATTTTATTAACTCGTTGCGGGCTACTTCTGACTCGGTCATCTCTTCTGGGGATCCACTCCCCGTCAGCACAAGCAATGGAACCAGCCCGGCATCATAGATCTCAAATCCCTTGTTTATTCTTTCACGTAATACCGGTGAAGGTCGGTTACCTCCCCATACCGCCGCGCCGAATATTATTCCCGCATCAGCAACGTTTTTCTCCTTATTACCTGAAAGATATTTACCTGAGTCGTCTTTATAATTATATATTTGTAAAAAAATTATAAAGATACACACCGAAAGCACTAAAACCGTCCAAAATATCTTCTTTACCGGATGTAACTTTTTCGATCTGGAAAATGTCAGTGAGAGAAGAGAAAGAAGAACGAATATATTTCCTGCAATAAAGGCAAAGGTAAAATATACTTTGTCGTCTTTCGAAAATATACTGCCGAATATAAATAATATAAAAAGACTCGAAGCCGCCACAATATTTAATAATATAAGCGATGAATCTTTGATATCGGAATTTATGAATATATTGATGGTAATAAGAATGGTGATCAGTCCAAAGAAAATTATGCTAATCAGATTGCCCGTCTTCATAAAATCCAGGCTTTCCAGCATTAGACCCTGGTTGTTATACCTCATATAGGATATAAGTAAAAATGAGGTTATTTCCAGAAAGAGCAGGATAAATAATAATAATAGTCTTTTGATATACCCGATGTTTGATTTATCATATCAACTCTACTAAACAAATATATAAAAAGGCATAGTTTTAGTCAATGTTTTGAGAGGAGAACCTTGGATTTGCTTAAGTAACCGAGAAATAGAAGAACACCCCTATAATTACAATAGTAGCGGACATTACAATTAGTGATATCCTGTCAAGACGTTTGGATGCTTCCTGTTTACCCGATTCCCACAGCTTAAGGGAGATTGCGGAAATAAATATACACAAGAAGATATATACATAGGAAAGGTTATGCAGTATATCCACAAATGTAAAGCTGGAGGATTCTGGCAGTGTTGACGCAATCACAAATGAGTTAGCAATCGCGGCAAAAAGTGCACCCACTGACAATCCGAACCTCGGGTCGAGGTCCATCGGATTTATGAGGAACGTTATTAGCGAAAGTAAAATAGATATGAATAGCCCTACAAAGAGCTTTATGAACAGACTGAATCCCTGTCTCTTAATGGTGAAGTAAAATACTATTCTTGAATACGGTGGATAATCCGTTGATGATACAGTTGGGTCTCCGTAGTTTGTTTCATAAACATAATCCACCTCTTTTATTCCATAGTCCACCAGCTCCCAGTACTTTAGCGAATTCATTACTCCGCTATCCAGTTTAGTCCCGGCGAGATCCGGTATAAACACAACGCTGTTCTTATCGTCAAAATCCTCCACTACTATCTCTATCGTATGCTCATCGAATGGAAAATTGGATATATCCCACTTTTCCCTGATCACACTATTCACTCTGAAGGTCTGGTAATTCACCTCCCCGTAATCCTCCGTAAATACTGTTTGCTTTTCATACTGCTTATCATTCACAAGCTCGAACGTCTCCGAAGGATTGAGACTATCATTTTTAAACGTATACCAGATATAAAAATCTACATTTAGCTGATTCTGTGGGAAATCAATGTCATAGACGGAAAACACATACATTCCTACAGTGAGTGTATCGGGGGAAGATTCTTCCTCTTCCTCCTGGGAATAGGCAGTTGAAGCAAATATTGCCAGCAGTAAAAGTAAGAATATTCTGTATATATAATTCAATAATCTCCCCTAAGGTATTCATGGAAAATAGTAAATTTAAAGATTTCAATAAATAAATTATTTAAGTGGGCATTCCTTAACAAATAATTATTTTGCTAATCTACACAAAATTATATAATTTACCTTTTGCTAATAAAAGTCGTTATTTTTGTTTATCACATTTGAAGGGATAGACCTGAGCGGAAAATCCACGCAGGCAAAGTTGTTTTTTAAATACTTAAAGAAGAAAACAAAAAAGGTCATCCTCCTCAGGGAACCGGGCGGTACAGCAATTTCAGAACAAATTAGGAATATTCTTCTTCATAAGTCTGATTCAAAAGTGGACGATATGACAGAATTCCTGCTATTTTCTGCTGCAAGGTGCCAGCTGACTCAGGAAGTCATAAAACCGCATCTGGACAAAGGATATACCGTTATTTGCGACAGGTATTTTGATTCATCCACGGCATATCAAGGATATGGCGGAAAAGTTGACCTTAACACGATAAAAAAACTGAACTCGATTGCTTCCGGAAACTTATTACCGGATTTAACTTTTTTAATTAATATATCTTACAAGGAATCGCTGAAGAGAAAGAAAGGCAAACGTAAATACGATAGGATCGAACAAAAAAAAAGTAGTTACTTCAGCAAAGTTATAAACGGATATCTCGATATTGCATCTAAAAATAAAAGAAGAGTAAAATTACTTGATGGACGAGAAAGTATCGAACATATCCATTCAAATATCGTAGAAATATATAATAAAAGAATAAAATAATTTTTATTAACAGGAAGGACATTGTTATGCAATACAAGAAAAGCAAATTTATGGGACTTAGATTTTTTATCAAACCATTGATTCTGATCCTTTTCTTAACCACTCTCAACGGGTACGCCCTTGCAGACGGAGGAAGACCTCAGGATGATATTTATGATAAGATAAATAAGAATCTCGACGAGTTCGGAAATGTTTACAAAGAGATCGCATTGAATTATGTCGATGACATCGACATGGATAAGTTCGTCAAAGCCGGTATAAATGGAATGCTTTCCACTCTCGATCCATATACTGTGTTTTACGATGAAGACAGCAGGGATCAAATTGAACTTATTACTACAGGCAAATACGGCGGTATAGGCATTACTGTGGAGATTCGCGATAGTATCCTGAGGGTTACAGATGTATTAAGCGGGTATGAAGCCCAGCGCAAAGGTCTGAGAAGAGGCGATCAAATTATCGAAATAGACGGGCAAAATACATCTAATATTGACCTGGATAAGTTAAGATACGTTATAAGAGGTCCGGTAGGTTCACAAATAAATGTAAAGGTAGATAGAGACGGTAATATACTTGACTTCACTCTCACACGGGAAGAGATAAGCCTAAAAAACGTTTCCTATTATGGATACCTTACTGGGGACGCGCAAGGCATTGGATATATAAAGCTTGACCGTTTTACTCGCAATGCTGAAAACGAAGTTGAAAACATAATAAAATCTCTTAAATCATCTGGTAATCTAAGGGGCATTGTACTTGATCTGCGGGATAACGGCGGAGGTCTCCTGGATGCCGCAACGGGCATTCTTAATAAGCTCGTCAAAAAGAACAGCCTGCTTGTCATTACTAAAGGTAAACAGGAAGATTCTGAAAAGAAATATTTCTCTAAAGAAGATCCGCTTGCAGGCGACGAAGTTCCTCTGATTGTGCTAATAAATGAAAATACTGCCTCGGCATCTGAGATTGTTGCAGGCGCTATCCAAGACCTGGATAGAGGTGTCATAGTGGGATCAAAATCTTTTGGAAAGGGTCTCGTCCAGCAGATAAAAGACATTAATAACGATACACAACTTAAGATCACTAACCAGAGATATTTTACTCCATCGGGTAGATGGATACAGAGCAAGGATTATTTCACTGAAAACAAAAGCGGCGTGTTCCTCAATACTTCACAATTCTTGCAAAAGGAGTTCCGCACACTAAACGGACGAACCGTTTACGCCAACGGCGGCATTACACCGGATGTCGAGGTTGACGTCAAACCCGAAAGCGAGGTTCATCAGGCCCTTGTAAATAAAGACATGTTCTTCAAATACGCAGATTACTACCTGGAATCCCACCCTGGTGTAAATGTTGTTACTGTTGATGATGTTGTATTCCAGGATTTTAAGAACTTCCTCTCCAGCTATGGTTTCAATTACGAATCTAAGGCTGAGAAAAAGGTCAACGAGCTTAAGGATATGGCAAATAATAAAGATTTCTCATCTGATTACATGACATATCTGGATAAGATCATGCAGGAAGTGGAGTCCTCGGAATCGGGCGAACTCGAATCTGCCAGGGAAGAAATAATAAGAAGCATCTCTGAAGAGATCAACAAAAGACTTGTCGAAGAGTTTGCCCAGATCGAGGCAACTTTCCCGACGGATAAACAGCTTCAAAAGGCAGTGAATATAATCAATGATCCTGCCGAATATAATAGACTGCTTTCTAAGTAATAATTAACATAACAGGGGGAAATTTGAGAATAGGCATTTTAGGCGGAGGGCAGCTAGCCCGGATGATTATGGAAGATTGTTACAAGTTCGGCTTTGAATTTGTAATTCTTTCGAAGACTGCCTCGTCCCCGGCCGGGATGTTGACAAAAGATGAGATAGTTGGAGACTGGCACGATGATGAAACCCTTCACAAGTTTGCTGACTCATGTGATATAGTTACACTCGAAAATGAATTTATTGACTACCAAAAAATAGAGTACCTGGAATCTCTGGGTAAAGCAGTTCATCCCTGCTCAAAAATTATCAAGCTTATACAGGACAAATTAATTCAGAAACAAACTCTTGAAGACCTCGGTATACCGGTTGCGGATTTTGTACCGGTAAAGACAATGGAGGACATCACTTCCTTCGCTGGAGTTCATGGCTACCCTGTGATATTGAAATCTAGGACAATGGGATATGATGGGAAGGGTAATTACAAGATAGACTCGGAAAATGATATTGACACTGCCCTTGAAACCATCGGCGCACGAGGCGAACTTATGTGCGAATCATTTGTGGATTTTAAGATCGAGATTGCTACCCAGGCAGCAAGGAGTAAGAGTGGTGAGATGAAAATTTATCCTGTTGTTGAGACTATCCAAAAAGATCACATTTGTCACATCGTTAAAGCTTCCGAAAAGAAATTCACGGAAATTAAAGAACAGGTGAATAATATTGCTTCAACGATCCTGGAAAAATTGGATTACGTTGGCGTAATGGGGATAGAAATGTTCCTAATGGAGGATAACTCTATCCTTGTGAATGAACTTGCTCCCCGGGTACACAATACAGGACATTACTCCATAGAGGGGTGCTACACATCCCAATTCGAAAACCATATTAGGGCGGTTCTTGACCTTCCGCTGGGTGATGTAACTATGAGGGAAGAGTCAGCCGTCATGATCAATATCCTCGGTGAGAAAGATGCTGCCGCAAAGCTTACCCGCCTTGGATCTGCTCTTCAAAATTTTAGGACATATGTTCACATTTACGGTAAAAATGAAACCCGTATTGGCAGAAAGATGGGGCATATAACCGTTCTGGATAAATATATAGATGCCGCCGAAAAAGCCGCCATATTATGCAGAAATGAAATTGACATATAATATCTTGATTTTATCATATGGATAGATAATTTTTAGACTATGAGCGATCTTGTTGAACTTTGCGTTACTTATGACCCCATGGAGGCTCAGCTTATAAAAGCCAAGCTTAATGATGAGGATATCCCATTTAAAGTTACTGGCGACAGTAATGCTACAATGACTCTTGAAATATTCAATTCACCGCTTTCCCGCATGGCAATGAAGCAACCTATTAAATTCTTTGTTTTCCCCGCTCATTATGAATTCGCTCTCACAGCAATTAACACTGATCGATCATCTATGATGGGAGATGACCTGGAATATTAAAATGAAAAAAACTTTAAGCATAATATTAATAGTTCTTGTAACCTGCACCTCTTTGTTTTTTATTCTAAAGAGCACCGTGTTATGCAATAAGCCCGAAGTAAAGCAAACAAGCATCAAATCCGAAACAAAAGACATCTCCGTAAAAATGGAAGATTCCACAAAACAGCTAACACCTGAAGAGCTTCATTACGATGCAATATTGGTTGATACACATAATGATTTCGTTTACCAGATGTTTTACCGTAACGCAAAGTTCGGGAAAGATAATCCCCGTACACAGTCGGACCTGCCTAAATTCCGCGCTGGCGGACTGGACGTTCAGGTTTTTTCTGACTGGATACCTATGAGCAAGGTCAGGAACTCTTATTCGTTTGCGGTTGAGCAGATAGACAGGCTTCATTCTCTCCAGACAGATTTTCCTGATGATATAGAGTTCGCAAAAAATTATGACGATATCATGCGTATAGTTGGAGAAGGGAAAATATGCGGACTGATCGGCATAGAAGGTGGTACCGCTGTCGAGGGAGATCTCGATAATATAAACCGATTTTACGATATGGGCGTACGATACATCGGACTGACATGGAATAATTCTAACTCCATCGCTTCGTCTGCGCGTGATGAGGTAGAACGAGGTATTCAGGGTGGGCTTACGGACTTTGGTGTGCAGGTAATCAAAAGAATGGATGAGGTCGGGATGCTTATTGATGTTTCTCACCTGGGTGAAGAATCTTTCTGGGATGTGATAGAAACTTCCAAAAATCCCATCATAGCCTCACATTCAAACGTATATTCTATAAATCCGCATTACCGAAATCTCTCCGACGAACAGATAAAGGCTATTGCAAAATCCGGCGGCGTAATACAGGTAAGCTTTCACGAGACATTTCTCGGTGGATCCACGCTTCAAAAGGTTTTTGACCATATTGACTACATAAAAAATCTTGTAGGTGTGGACTACGTAGGTATAGGTTCGGATTTTGACGGCGGTATCAATCCTCCTTCCGAATTAGCGGACGTAACAATGTATCCCAATCTTACAAAGAAAATGCTTGAAGAGGGTTATACCCAGGATGATGTCCGCAAAATACTCGGTCTTAACTTTCTGCGTGTTTTTAAGCAGGTCTGTGGGTAATCGGATTAAGTCCGTGTTAAGCACCATATTACAATAAGTTCTCACTTCTTTAATATTGCTCATATCCTTCATATCATCTTTTTGTTAGGTAATTTAAAATTAAATAATGTAACTTTGACATTAGTTGTTCTTTTCTTTCCATCTTAAAAATAGAAGGTCCTTTTAAAAAAATTTTATTAACCAAAAGGAGTAAGGGTATGAAATTAATAATCTCTACAATTGTTGGTTTCTTAGTACTGTTTCTTCTTGGATGGTTATTTTACGGTATCTTATTTGCTAAGTATCTTGAGGTTGCCTATGGAGATATAGCGAGACCGATGGCGTCCTTCAGAATGTGGGCTATCATTGTAGCTAATCTTCTGCAAGCGCTATTGATTAGCCTTATTTACTCGAAGTTCTTCAATAAAGGCGGATCTCCGGCAGGACAGGGATTTACATGCGGTATATGGCTGGGCTTTTATTCATCTATTCCATATATCTTCTACATGTATGCGAGTATGCAGATCAGCAATTGGCAGGCAATAATAGTTGATGCTGTCATAATTGGATTTATGACGTTGCTAGCTACAATAGGCATTGCTCTCGTTTACGGTCAGAAAAAAGAACAACCTGCAACAGGGGCTTAGCAGGGCTTTTAATAAAAGTTTTACAATCCAAAAGCATCTTCTAGAAAGATGCTTTTTTTAATTTATGAATATACAAAGTATAACACTTAAAACAGATGACCTCACCAAACTCTACGATTTTTATTCGATCGTACTGGAAATGGAGATTACTCACTCAGATACTAATGCTTTCTCTGTAAAAGCAGGCAGTACCTTGCTTACATTTGAGAATGACACTGCATCTTCCGAAGCGTTTTATCATTTTGCTTTTAATATACCCGAAAATCAGCTTGACGATTCAATCGAGTGGCTCAAAGGAAAGGCAAACCTCATTACACTCGACGGTCAAAGTATCTTTGACTTCAAAGCTTGGAATGCTCACTCCATCTATTTTTATGATCCGGTTGGGAATATAATCGAGTTTATTGCGAGACACGGACTGGATAATGCTTCGAATGAAAAATTTTCCGGTAGAAGCATCTGCTCCGTCAGCGAGATCGGCATGCCCGTCCAAAATGTTAAAGAGTTCTACGATAAATTATATAACGAACTTTCATTGCCTCTCTTCACGGGTGATTTGAAAACCTTCACAGCGACTGGGGATGATAAAGGACTCTTCATTATCGTTCCGGAGGAACGTCGCTGGTTCCCAAATTGTCCGCTGGCTGAGATATTCCCTATTTCTGTCGAAATAGAGGGCATCCTAAACAAAGAAATTTTGTTTAGAGAATATGGATATAGGATCATATCTATGGAGATTTAGTCTGTATCGGATTGAATAAAATACTAATTTACTATATATTAGACAAAACACGATGGTTATATGAATAAGCATAATATTGAGGTCACCGAAGAAGAAATTATAGAAAAGATTGAGCAGGAAAGTAAAGAGGTAACCCCGGAAAAGATCGACGAAGTTATCGTCCATGAAAAGGAGATCGAGCAAAAGACCAAAAAGCTTAACAGGAATCACTTTGAAAAACTGTATATGCAGGTCAGACTTGCCCTCCAGATGATAAAAGATTATAAAGCCAAGCGGTATACTGAAATACCGTGGAGAAGTATAGGGCTTATCAGTATTGGTATTTTATATTTTCTTAATCCATTGGACCTGATGCCTGATTTTATCCCTATACTGGGACTCACCGATGATGCCGTAGCGCTTGCCGCCATTTTTAAATCATTGCAGTCGGATCTAAAACTCTACTGCGAGTGGCGCGGGTTGGACGTTGATGAATATTTTTAATCTCAAATTCGAATTTTATCAATAATCTCTTTTCTCTTTGAAAGAAACTATTAACGTTTTATTCATCGGCGATATTATCGGGGAACCCGGGTATAATCTTACCAAATCTCTCCTCCCCAGCTTTAAGACCAAATACAAAACGGACTTTGTAATAGCTAACGCAGAAAATATTACCGAAGGTATGGGTACGCTCGAGAAAGATGCTAAAAACCTTCTCGCTCTCGGTATCGATGTCCTTTCAGGCGGGAATCATACAATGGACAAGATTCAGGCCCATAAGTATTTTAATGATGCCACCAACGTCCTGCGTCCGCTAAATTACCCGAAAGGAGTTTACGGAAGGGGATATGGCATATACACAATACCCGATTCGGGAATTAAAATTGGTGTATTAAATCTGCTCGGAAGAGCATTAATGAAACCGCTGGAGTGTCCCTTCAAAGCATTCGACTGGGCTTATGAAAAAATAAAAGAAGAGACAAACATCCTTTTCATTGACTTCCATGCAGAAGCTACCGCCGAGAAAATGGCTTTCGGATGGTACGCCGACGGTAAAGCCAGTGTGGTGGTTGGTACACATACCCATATTCCTACTGCCGATAACAGAGTACTTCCCGAAGGTACAGCTTATATTTCCGACGTAGGCATGACAGGAGCGTATGACTCTGTCATCGGAATGAAAAAAGAACAGTCAATTAAGAGGTTCAAGTACGGTACTCCGCAAAAACATATTGTCGCTGACGGAGACCTCCGATTTGCCGGAGTAGTTTGCGAAATATTTACTGAGACTGGCAAAGCCAAGAGCATTAAAAGAGTTTTCTACCCTGAATTTTAGATTTCACCTGATTATTTCCTTTGGTAACTTCAATATTACTTAAAAAAATCGCCCAAATATTATGATTTCCGACGCTTTAGAAAGACTTAGAAAGCATATTAATGATGTTCCGGTCAAATTCTCTGAGTTCGACGAGCAGACTGTGAGTACAAAACCGGCTCCCGGTAAATGGTCAAAAAAAGAGATACTTGGACATCTGATCGACTCCGCTTGTAATAATCATTCACGATTCGTAAGACCCCTCTTCGAAGGTGAGCCCCTTAAACTTATTAAATATGCGCAGGATGATTGGGTAATAAATCAAAAATATGCTGATGAAAGTACTGCGGACATCGTCGCATTATGGAAGGCTTATAATACACACATTCTTCACATTTTATCCCGTTACCCTGAGGATAAACTTTCCGTTAAATGGGACATCGCAGGTGAGATCTTTGATACTGAATGGCTGATTACTGATTACGTTGATCACATGGAGCACCATCTAAAACAAATATTCAATTAATTTAAATATATATCATGAATTGGAAATCTGTTCTCCCACTCTCCCTTTTTGGGATATTGATGGGAGTTTTAAATGTGTTCGGAGTTACCAGCGGGCTGGAGTGGATCCTATGGCTGGTAATAGCCCTGATATCGGCACTTGTTATAGAAAAAACTTCCGAACGGCTTCTTGTTACACAGGGTTTTTTAGTTGGATTCCTGGACTCACTGTTTAATGGACTCGTCACCGCCATTTTTTGGGAAAAGTACCTTCTGAATAATCCTAACGTGCTCGAAAGGCTTAGTGAAATGCCCGAGAACCTGGCACCTGAGTTCTTTATTATAATTGCATCCGTTCTTATTGGAATGGTATACGGGCTGTTTATAGGACTTGTGGTATTCCTTACAAGAAAGGCAAAGAGGCGATCAAAACCAGAAAACAACTAGATTCTTATGAAAGAAATGAAAAGTGTTCCTTTGAATAAGGAACTATATAACTATATTCTCGATACCTTTGTCGAAAAAGATCCGCTGCTTGATGAATTGATTGTGGAAACCGAGAAAGCAGAAATTCCGCTGATACAGGTTGCTCCCGAACAGGGGAAGTTTATGTATCTCCTCTGCAGAATGGCACGTGCTAAAAATGCTCTGGAGATTGGCACACTGACAGGATTCAGTGGAATGTATATTGCCCGCGGTCTTGAAGACGGGGGCAAACTTACGACCGTAGATATAGAAGAAAAAAATTCTGCGCTTGCCGGAGTCTATTTCAAAAAAGCAGGACTTGGGGATAAAGTCGAAAGGATTGTGGGCGATGCTGTATCCGTTATGGAAAATCTTGTTGCTGACGGGAAAAAATTCGACTTCATCTTTATCGACGCTGACAAAATAAGCTATCCTAAATATTTCGAGTTTGCATTACAGCTATCCAATACAGGCACTGTGATTGCATTCGATAATATGATTAAGGACGGAAGAGTGATAGAAGACGCCTCCGGTGACCCCGACCTTCGCGGTATACAGGTTACTAACGACCTCATGGGAACCGATCCTCGGATAGAGTCACTTCTTGTCCCAATTGGCGACGGGCTGACTGTTGGTGTTGTAAAGTAGACATAAAGCATGTTTTTAAACATTATTAAATCAATGTTTTACAAGCCGATGATCATCTTTAACATTTTATTTTTCAGGGTATTTGGCTAATTTTACCATTCTGAGAGTGGAACAAACTCATCGAGCAATTCATTAAACATAAGATTCTTTATTAATCAAACGTATAAAATGAAAAAGATCTATTTAACATTAATTATAGCGATTATTGCAGGAATCACTTTAACAGGTGGCGACTGCGAAGATTCAGGTACATCGGGCGGTACACAAAATGATCCGAATGTTATGGTATTTAGCAATCTTGTAGTCCAGGAAGTAGACCCTAATAATGGAAGTTTCGGAGGAGCTTCACCTTCCGCTTTAAACTTGCTCTTAGGACTAGTTGATAGTTCTGCATCTACAAATAAAGATGTCGCTTTAGTAAGCGACGGCTTAAATCCAAATGGTTCAGGATTTGATTTTTTCTGGAGATCTGGTGATCAATCACTCGATAATATCGCCCAAGGTAAAAAGACTCTCTTTGGTCAGTTTATTGAATGGGAAGATATCACTGAAGCTCAATGGGATACACTTTCCAGGATCTGGAAATCGACTGGAAATGCTGACACATTAACTGCTTTGGATTTTGCTAACCAAACAACTAAATACCCCGGATCTGAATATTTCAACTATCCACTCACATCCCACAGGGTATATGCATTCTACCTTGAAGGTAAGTATACCAGTGGAATTACAAGCAAACCTGTTTACGGTATGCTCTATCTTAAGAGTACTTCCGATGCAGGCGGGTTATTTCCATTTAGGGTTACAGTCGACGTAAAAATAAATACTGCAGGGATAAACCAATTCTTACAAACAGTCCCGATACAGTAGCATATTAATAGGTTTTGCCAAACCCCGCATTCTTTGATTGCGGGGTTTTTTTATTGCAATAAAAAAGGCAGCCGAGGCTGCCCTTTTAGAATTAAGCATCTAACTTTGGATTATTCTTCCATATAGACTTTTTCCATAACAACCGGCGTTACAGGTTTGTCTCCGGGACCTGTTTCTACCTTTCCAATCGCCTTAATTACATCCATTCCCTCTGTCACTTCCCCAAATACTGCGTGCTTGTCATCGAGATGCGGTTGAGGAGCAAGCGTAATGAAAAACTGAGATGTTCCGGTGTTTGGTCCTCTGTTAGCCATTGAGAGAATACCTGCTTTATTATGCCTTAAGCTCTTATCGAATTCGTCCGGGATAGTCTTGTCTGATCCGCCTGTACCTGTTCCTGTCGGATCTCCGCCCTGAATCATAAATCCGTCTATTACCCTGTGGAATGTAATTCCATTATAAAATCCTTTCTCTACCAGGTCACGGAAGTTCGATGTGGTGATCGGAGCCTTTTCTGAGAATAGCTTTATTTTAAATGTACCCATGTTTGTTTCTACGACTACGATGTCGCTTTCTGAACCGCTCTTCTTGTCGGTTGCTTCTTCCTTTTTGGTTGTGTCAGTCATTGTACCATCGGTTTTGGTTTGAGTAGTATTACTTGTTGTTGTTGTTTGATCTGTTTTGTTGGTGGTGCCTGAAGTCTCGTTCTTTTTGTCACCGCATGCAATCAGCACCATGCATGTGAATAGTACCAGCGCGAGAGTTACTAAAGATCCCTTTAGCATTTTGGATTCTCCTTGGTTAATTTAAAATTATTTAAATTGTTTTAAAAATCTTATGTCGTTTTCATAAAACATTCTAATGTCAGGGATTCCGTGCCTTACCATAAGCGTTCTCTCTATACCCATGCCAAACGCATACCCGGTATAAACCTCCGGGTCATACCCGACGTGTTTAAACACCTCCGGGTCTACCATACCGCATCCAAGTATCTCCAACCATCCCGTGTACTTACATACTCTGCATCCCTTTCCTTCGCATAGATAGCACTCCACGTCCATCTCAGCAGATGGCTCCGTGAATGGAAAATAGCTCGGACGGAATCTCGTTTTCAGGTCCTTACCGTAAAATTCCCGAACGAAATACTGAAGCGTGGCTTTTAGCTCGCTCAAAGTCACATTCTTATCTACGTACAGCCCTTCCACCTGGTTAAACATTTCCAGGCTTCTTGCACTTATTGCTTCGTTGCGGAAACATCTGCCCGGAACTATCACTCTAACAGGGGGCTTATTCTCTTCCATTACCCTGATCTGTCCCGGGGAGGTGTGCGTCCTCAATACATATCTCTTGTCGTCACCGGTTGGATTTTTCAGATAAAATGTGTCCTGCATGTCACGCGACGGATGGTATTCTGGCGTGTTTAAAGCATCGAAGTTATGGTACTCATCCTCTAGTTCCAGCCCGTCATATACTGTAAATCCTATCTTCGCGAATATGGAAGTTATTTCTTCGAGAGCCTGCGTTACGAGGTGTTTCGTCCCAACATTGAAGGTTCTTCCGGGGAGTGTAATATCTATACCACTCTCTCCAGCGCTTCCGCTGTCCAATGATGCTTTCTTTTCATCATAAATGCCCTGAGCCAGGTTCTTCAGCTCGTTGAGAGCCTTACCCACCTTGCCCTTATTCTCTTTATCAACGCTTTTAAAGTCCTCGAATAAAATGCTGATCTGCCCGTGCCTGCTGAGATATTTCAGACGAAAATCTTCAAGCGCACCGGCATCATTAATACTGCCGTTACAATTTTGTATCTCTTCTTTTAACTTTTCTATTTTGTCTATCATATTAGCCTGTCGCGGACGGTAAATATTTGTAAATAAAAAAGGCGGGTATAGTTATCCCGCCTTATAATTTCAGCAATAAAACCCGGCGGGTCTATCAGCTCTTGGCAAACTTCGCGATCTCATTGAATGCATCCATATTGTCGTAAGCCAGATCTGCCAGGGTCTTCCTGTTAATATCTATGTTTTTCTTTCTGAGAGCGCCTATCAGCTGCGAATAGGACATACCATTCATTCTTGCTGCGGCATTGATCCTGGTGATCCACAGTTTCCTGTATTCTCTCTTTTTCTGCTTTCTGTCTTTGTAAGCGTGGGTTAAGCCTTTCTCTACTGCGTTCTTGGCAACCGTGTAAACTTTACTCCTGGCACCCCAGTATCCTTTGGCTGATTTTAGAATGCGCTTCCTTCTTCTGTGTGAAGCGACTTTGTTTCGTGAACGTGGCATTAATTTTACTTCCTTTCGTTTTTAAAATTGAGGCATCCCCGAAATATATTATGAGGAATTTGTGAACCTCTTCTTGTTAAAAAAATAGATTGGTACTACTCGGCTAAGAGCATCCTCTTAACTCTGTTTGCATCCGCTTCCGTTACCATCGCAGCAGCGCGCAGTTTTCTCTTTCTGCCCGGCGACTTTTTGGTAAGGATGTGGTTGGCGTAGGCTTTGTGCCTTTTCACCTTGCCGTTTGCGGTCACCTTGAATCTCTTTGATGCGCCGCGGTTTGATTTCATTTTTGGCATTTTTATATATCCTTGTTAATTATTGATCTTCTTGTTTATCTCCGGTTTTATCTTCTTCTGCTTTTCCATCTTCTTCCCCCTCGTCATTTCTCTGGCGGAGTTTCTCTTCCATCTTTTTCTCTTTCTCCATTCTGTCCTGCATAGATTTTATCTTTCCTCTGTCCGGAGTTAGATAAGCGATCAGCTGTTTACCTTCCATTTTAGGAGGTGCTTCCAGCTTCCCAATATCTTCCAGCTTTGAAAGAACATTATCCATTAGCTCGCGCCCTATCTCCGGATGTGTTATCATTCTTCCCCGAAACATTACCGTTGCTTTTACTTTGTGTCCCTCCATCAAAAACTCTCTCAAATGCTTCGTCTTAAAATCTACGTCGTGTTCATCTGTATTAGGATTAAAACGAATTTCCTTTACATGCATTACTGATTGATTCTTCTTTGCCTGCTTCTCTTTCTTCTGTCTCTCGTAATTGAATTTTCCGTAATCTATTATCTTACATACAGGCGGTTTTGCATTTGGCGAGATCTCTACAAGATCGTATCCTCTCGCCTGTGCGATCCTTAACGCCTCCTGCGGAGCCATGATTCCAAGCGCATTACCTTCTTCATCGATTACTCTGACTTCATTAGCCCGAATATATTCATTCACCCTCTCACGTGGTGCTCTTCTTCGCGGATCTCTTCTGTTATCTTTAATAAGTTATTTTTAATTAATTAATAAATAATACTTTATATACCAGCTGTTTACGCTGATTTTTTGGAAATTTCTAAATTAACCTTTTCCATAAACTCATTCAATGCCATAACGCCTATATCGCCTTCTTTGTGTTTTCTCACAGAAACCGTCCTGTTTTCCTTTTCTTTGTCCCCAACTATGAGCATATACGGAATTTTCATGCTTTCGGCTTCACGTATCTTATATCCTATTTTTTCTCCTTTAAGGTCTATCTCAGCTCGTATCTTGTCCGCCTTTAATGTAGCGTAAACTTCCTCAGCGTAATCATTAGAATTTTCGGAAACAGGAATAACCTGTACCTGAACAGGCGCGAGCCACACAGGGAAATTACCCGCGTAATTCTCAATCAGCACACCGATAAATCTCTCCATTGAACCGAATGGCGCGCGGTGAATAATTATCGGGCGGTGCTTCTGCCCATCACTTCCTACATACGTAAGATCGAACCTCTCCGGCATCACGTAATCGACCTGTGCTGTACCTAATTGCCATGGTCTGCCTAATGCATCCTGCACAATAAAATCCAGCTTCGGTCCGTAAAAGCTCGCTTCGCCGATACCGATGAAATAATTCAGACCCATTTTGTCGGCGGCTTCCTTTACGTCCTTTTCTGCTTGTTCCCACATCTCGTCTGTACCGCCGTACTTATCTTTGTTCTCTGGATCCCTGAACGAAAGCCTAGTCTTAAAATCTTTAAACCCTAATGTTGAAAAAACGAATGTCGTAAGCTCTATCACATCACACAGCTCGTCCATCAATTGCTCCTGTGTACAGTATATATGGGAATCGTCTACAGTAAACCCTCTAACTCGTATCAGTCCGTTAAGCTCACCCGACTGCTCGTATCTGTATACCGTTCCAAACTCAGCCAGCCTTACGGGAAGGTCCCTGTAGCTTCTTGGCTTATGAGAATATATCTGGTGATGGTGCGGGCAGTTCATCGGCTTTAGTAGGTACTCTTCCTTTTTCCCCGTCTCATCTTCGAACTGCAACGGAGGATACTGCGAATCCTTGTAATAAGGATAATGCCCCGACGTTTTATAAAGATCTATCTTAGCTATATGAGGTGTATAGACCGGTGAATAACCTCGCTTCTGCTGTTCCGCTTTAAGGAAATCTTCCAATTGCATTCTCAGCACCGCGCCTTTTGGCAGCCATATAGGGAGCCCGCCTCCGACATTCGGCGATATCATAAACAGCTCCAGCTCATGCCCGAGTTTCCTGTTATCACGCTTCTTTGCTTCTTCGATCTTATCGATATATGCCTGCAGTTCCTTTTCTTTCGGAAATGAAATACCGTAGATACGCTGAAGCATCTGCCTATTCTCATCACCGCGCCAGTAAGAACCCGACACCGACATCAGCTTGACCGCTTTTATTTTATCCGTAGTAGGCAGATGCGGTCCCCTGCATAGGTCAGTGAATTCTCCCTGGTGATAAAGCGAAACAACATCTTCATCCTTTGCAATAGTCTCGAGTATCTCTACTTTGTACGGATCATTTCTCTTAGTCTTAAAATACTCTATTGCATCCTGTCTTGGCAGTTCTTCCCTCACCGGGTGAAGATCCCTCGCGGCTATCTCCTTCATCCTTTCTGCGATCTTATTCAGATCATCTTCTGTGAACTTATGCTCAGAATCTATATCATAATAAAATCCGCCCTCTATGGGAGGTCCTACACCAAACTTCGCCCCCGGGAATAGCTCCTCTATTGCTTGAGCCATAAGGTGAGACGTAGTATGCCAGTAAACTTCCCTGCCCTTCGGCGAGTCGAATTTATGGAATACGACCGCAGAGTCCTCATCCAAAGGAGCGCTGAGGTCTGTCATTTTCCCGTTAACCTCAGCCACAAGCACATCGTTAGCCAGCCCGTTGCTGATTGACTTAGCTATATCGAACGAGCTTACGCCTTTATCGTACTCTTTACTGTTCCCGTCCGGAAACGTTATTTTAATTTTATCTGCCAAGTAATGTCTCTAATTAGTTCATGTAATTGTAATACTTCCTGATCCTGTCTATCTCCCTTTTCAGCTTTGCTTTACTTGATTCATCAGCTATATACCTTTCAAATATATACTTATTAAATCTCGTTTCTTCCTGTGTCATATTCGTGCGGAAATAATCCAGCGCTATCTGCAATTCAAGAGGCAGAGTTGCAGTGGTTGTTTCAACGGTGTCATTCTTTATCGGTACTGCCGCTATTAATACCTCAAGAATGTATCCCAGCTGTTTCTTTGCTTCTGGATTGATATAAACATCGTTCTTATCCTTGAATCCTTCAGCTTTGAAATCTGTCAGCTCTATCATATCCCCTGTAAGAGCTGATTGATTGGACGGTGTACCGGCATGCTTTAGAAACATCTGGTATAGTTCCGTTGAATATTCCTGGTCGGCAACAATGCGCTCATCATCAAGTTCTCTGAAATTAACAATTGCAATAGTCCTGCCCTTCTCTTCGGAGACTGTCTTATCACCTGCAACAAGGTTATCCCCTCCCGAAATATTCTTAACATCGGTAACCATAGGGATGCTCAGTGTAACAGAACCGAGATTCACTTTCTTCCTTGTTCCCATACCTGCCAGGAATGCTTCTGCTTCAGCCCACCTTTCGTCGGTAGGCTTTAGAACTTCAGAAGGTTGGGGATAGTTTTTATAAATTCCAAGAAATGGATCCCGAAGTGAAGTTGAAACCGCTAATAATCCTGCCCCTGCAATGCTTTTTATCTTATCAAAATCACTTTGGGTCAGGTCTGCGTAACCGCTTATGGTCAGTTCGAGAAAATTCTTCCCCTGTATGTCCTTTAACGGAGGGATAAGTGCCCCCTGCTTATCTAGTACACCGACTTCCTGTATATAACCGTCTTCAAATTCCCTCGCGCTCACGAATGAAAGTTGATCGGCGGTTAGGAACTTTATGAAGGCGTTCTTCTGTGTTCCTATATTACCCTGTATGACGATAATCATGTTAGATGTTGCATTAAGCGGATCTTCATCGACCGGATAGTAAAACGTAAATTGTTTTAACGAAATAATATATGGGTCGTACTGAGTGATAAAGTTATCAGACTGTGAGTACCCGTTATTTGCAGAGAAAAAAATCACTGCAAACAATAAAAGTAAAGATAATCTTAATTTGCCCATGACCGGATCTTTTTTATTATTGAATAAATGTGGGCGGTAATGGAGTCGAACCAATGACCTCTACGATGTCAACGTAGCGCTCTAACCAACTGAGCTAACCGCCCCTCAAAAAACTTTAAATTAAAGACAAGAACTCTAAAAATAAGGATTTATACTGCTTTTTTCAATCCAAATTACCTTATTTTTTCCCAATGCCACTCCCTAAACTGCTGTTTCTTCATATAATTTCCTGACCAGCGACTCGTATGCGCTCGAAACCTCGAGATTTCTCCTGCTCATTGTCTGCTCGGCTGTTTCGAGAGCTTTCTCTATATCATACTTTTCCGGCTTTTTACCGATCTCATTCCATGAAAACGACCCTATCTGCTTCGGAGGAAACCCCCCTCCAAATACATTCGCGAATATCCCGACCGACGTTCCTGTATTAAGCATCGTATTTATACCGAATTTCGAATGATCCCCTATAACGCTTCCCAGGAATTGTGTCCCTGTATCGATCTCCTCACCCCTTACCTTTACCTTAATGTTCGAATAATTATTTTTAAGATTACTCGTTACCGTATCGGCGCCGAGATTAACCATCGGGCAGATGTATGAATCACCAATGAACCCGTCGTGCTGCTTATTAACGTATGAATGAAAGATACTTGCGGAGATTTCACCCGCTACCTTAGAATGATCTCCTATATAGCAGGGTCCGTATATTTTAGTGCCGGATTTTATTTTACAGTTCTTACCGATGAATACAGGTCCCTTAATGAAAACGTAAGGCTCTATCTCGGTCTCGTCATCTATGACTATCCCGCCGGCTTTACAGTCGAGAACGATGTTTGGATAAAAGTTAACGGCTTTACCGAAATTAATGTTCATCATGTCTTCACGTGAGATTATCTGCATACCGTCATATACATGGAGCAGTGTTGGGTTAAGTCTGACCCTGTACATTATGTCCCTCTCCAGCAGATAAGAAAAATACCTGCGTATGTCCCACGGATATTTTATTTCGATAATATCGTTCGAAAAATCCTCTTTTGTAATAACCTCGCTGTTTAGCCCTGCATCCGTGAAATCCTTTAAAGAAAGTACGTTATCACCCTGGCTCTCCGCTTTCTCCTTCAGTGGAGCAACTTTCCCGGCAGAGACATAAGCAAACAATACGTCGCCGTTATGTGTCCAGACCGTATCTTTTTTTGATGCATCGGAAAATGCCGGTAGTAAAACCTTGCTCATAAGGAACCTTCCGTTTAGGAACATTACGTCCTCTGAAGGAATGTTATTTACTATCCTGTCCGGAAAGCATTCCTTCAGATAAGCCGACATATAGCTTCTGCAGTGAAGAAGTATCTCATACCCCTCGCCCATCTCCCTCTCCATCGTTTCAAAGATAGTAAATGCTCCGCTCTTCAAAGCATAGGAGGGGCGCAGGTACGTAATTGGATACAGGTCTTCGTAACCCCTGTCTTCAAAAATTATTACCTTCATTGAGGACTCCTTATTGTATTATCATATAAAGAAATAAACGCAATATAGAGTAAATAAAAAAGCCATCTTGTTCGGGAAGATGGCTTTTAAGTTCTGATATATGCTTTTAACTATGATGCTTCGGTTGTTTTCGCAGACTGAACCTTGCCGTATTTCTTCCTGAATTTCTCTACTCTTCCGGCGGTGTCAACTATCTTTTGGGTGCCGGTAAAGAACGGGTGGCAGGCTGAACAGATTTCCACCTTGATCTCCGGTACGGTTGACCTGGTCACGAATGTCTCACCACAGTTGCATTTTACTTCACATCTGTAGTATTTTGGATGGATATTCTTCATTTTATCTTAATATTAACCAAATCTTTTGGTAAACAACTAAATTAACCTTATTAATTTATATTTTCAAGTAGATAAGATTTCCGGTTCTATACTGATGATTAATATTAAAATAACTATTTTAGCATAAAAATCTCATAATTTACTTAAAATGATAGACTTTCTTATCGAAATAATGGGCGTGGAATCCACTTCCGGTATGGAAAATTCCGTGGCTGAATACATTAAAGATAACTTCTCCCCCGATGGTGCGGAGCTGGAAATTCAGGATATAGACAATGGAATGGTAAATCTCTACTATAAATGGGGAAAACCGGAAGTTATATTCTGCTCTCACTTCGATACCGTACCCCCGTACATTCCGCCCCGGATAGAAGGCGATACCATTTACGGGCGCGGATCATGTGACGCCAAAGGACAGATAGCCTATCTCGCTGAAGTCTGCAAAAGGCTCCATGAAAAAGGCGAGACTAATTTCGGTCTCCTTATGCTAGCCGGTGAGGAAGTAGGATCTTACGGCGCGCAAGCCGCAAATAAAGTTATCCAAGGATGTAAATACGTGATCGTCGGCGAACCCACAGAAAATAAACTAATTAAAGCGCAAAAGGGTAACATGCTCGCTGAAGCGCAGTTCTTCGGCAAAGCCTTCCACTCAGGCTACCCCGAACATGGTGATAACGCGATTCAAAGAATGGTGGACTTTGTAAACAGGATGAACGAACTGGAATTTCCCGAAGACCCGCTCCTCGGAAAAACTACCTATAATATCGGCAGCCTCTCATCCGATAACGCGCGCAATATAATCTCCGATTACGTCTCTATGAAAATATTTTTCCGAACGACCTTCCTCACTCACGATATACTCGTCAAGATGGTCAACGAGATAACGGACGATCGGACAAAGATAGAGTTCGCTTACGGAGACCGCCCGATCGAATTTCACATTGTTGACGGCTTTGAAACAGGAGTGGTGTCTTACGGTTCAGACGCGCCTGAGCTTCCTAACCTCGGCAAACCAATGATGTACGGACCCGGAAGCATCTTCACCGCCCACACGCATAACGAACACATAAAGATCCCTGACATGCAAAAAGCCGTCGAAGATGTCATGGGGATATATGAGAGGATAAAGTAAATTTCGTTGTCATATTAATTTTCCGTTGACCTAAAGGAAAAATAATTTCTGGGGTGTTTTTCTATTATAATCTGCTTTTGCATTTTACTGCTTACATGTGTATATATCTGTGTCGTAAGTATGGAGCTATGTCCAAGTAAATGCTGAATGTGTTTTATATCTACACCTTCATCCAATAATACTGTTGCGAATGTATGCCTGTATGTATGAGGAGTTACCTTTTGATCAATAATGCTCGAATGTTTCTTAACAATAGTACGGATAGATGCTTCTGTTAAGCGTTTCTTTTGCCTGTTAAAGAAAAAATATTTGATTCCGTCGGCTCCGTCTCTAAACAAGGTTTTATACTCTAGAAGTATTTCGGCTGTTTCTTTGATTCCAAAATGCAAGATCCTTTCTTTGTTCCCTTTCCCCGTCACTTTAATTTGCCCCTGAACCAAGTCCACATCATCATTAAGAAGATGGGAAAGTTCGGAAACCCTTAATCCCGTTGCGAATAAAAGCTCAAGTATGGCAATATCACGAACCCAAACTTTATATGAGTACTTGCTTGAATTAAGGAGCTGCTTTTTACTTTCGTACATTTGATTCAATATTGTGCTGACTTCAGCTACAGTTAGAACTGATGGAATTTTGAAAGGTTCTTTCATCTTAATTCTTATCTTCCTGAATGGATTTATAAAAGAATCATTTTCATATTCATAGAAATTAAAGAGAGCCTTGGTTGAAGCAATTTTCCGTTTGATCGTTTTAACCTTATGCCTTTCACCTAATTTCTGAAGGAAGATTTTTACCTGTAGCTTCGAAACCTCTTCCATATAAAACCTTTTATTGGTTTGCACTATTTCACTGAACTGATTCAAATCTATACCATATGCCTTTAATGTTTTATCGCTTAATTGTTTTTCGTATTTGCAATGATGTAAAAATCCTTTTACTGCTTCCTCGACTGTTTGCATATTTCGTGTTTTGATTCCAAAGAACATGTAAGTTATAAAACTTTCAGAGAGTATTAAATACAATCATTTTCATTAATTTAGGTCAATAATATGCTACTTAAGCTCTCCTCAAACTTAATAATTTTAATACAATACAAATTTCATAGGATATTAATATAATTATTAATATAATTTGATTTCAATAAAGGATAACTAAAGATTATCTACATATGT